>NZ_JBEYVJ010000041.1:0-39247 GCF_040643935.1 Kitasatospora sp. NPDC047058
TCACGGACGGCGCGCCCGCGGCCTCGCCGCTCGTCCCGTTGTCCGGCCCGCAGGCGGTCGCGGTGAGGGCGAGCGCGGCGAGCACGGCGGCGCCGGCCGTCGCGGCCCGGCGGCCGGCTCCCGGCACGGTGGTCGGTGGCATGGTGATCGGTCCCCCGTCGGTCGGTTGCGCGGTGGGCGGCTGCTACTTCTGCTTGCGGGAGATGTAGTCCAGGGCCTGCTTGGCGACCGTCTCCAGGTACGGGCCGCTCAGCGAGGTGTGGTCCTGCGTGCCGATCGAGGTGTTGCTGACCAGAGCGAGCTTCCCGTCCGGCATCGCCGCGAACCAGCCGCCGCCGCTGGAGCCCTGGGTCATGGTGCAGCCGATGGTGTGCATCGACGGCCGCTTCGGGTCGAAGGAGAGCCGCGCCGGCTTGCCGCCGTCGCACTTGTACAGCTCCTGGCCGTCGAAGGGCTTGTAGAGCGGGTAGCCGACGGCGGAGACGCTGATCTTGTCGCGCGGGGCGTCGAACCAGACCGGGACGGCCGCACCGACCGTCTCCTCCAGCGACTTGCCGGTGTCGTTCTGGTTCTGCACCCGCATGACCGCGAAGTCGTACTGGCTGGCGGCGTCACCGGTGCCGCCGCCCTCGACCGTCCACTGCGGCGAGGTCACCACGTCCTTGGCCCACCAGGTGCCGAGCGGGGCGAGCTCGGACAGCGGGGCCTTCTTGCCGCCGCTGGAGGCACCGGAGTTGTTGTACGCGGGGACGAAGACCAGGTCCTTGAAGAAGTCGCCGCCCTTGCCCGGGTGGACGCAGTGCCCGGCCGTCCAGACCAGGTTGCTCTTGCCGGGGTGCGCGGGGTCGGCGATCACGGTGGCCGAGCAGTTGCCCCGGCCGCCCTCGGCGCTGAAGAAGACCTTCCCGGAGGGCTGCTTGGTGTACGGGCGCGCCACCGGCGTCGCCTTGACCGCGGGCGGCTCGGGGTCGGTGACCCCGGTGTCGCCGGCCGGCTTGGCGGTGGGCGGTGCCGGGTCGGCGGGCTTGGAGTCGCCCATGTTGTCCGGGTTCCAGAAGTCCTTGACGACCGGGTTGTTGAAGACGTGCTTGGACGCCCACTTGTCCCAGTCGTCGAAGCTCCACTTCTTGAGGTCCTCCCAGCTCTTCGGCAGGCCCTCCAGCAGGCCGCTCGGGAGGCCGGAGGGCAGGGTGAGGCCGCCGATCGCGCCGCCGCCCGCGGCGGTCGGACCGGTGGCGCTCGCCGAGGCCGGCGGCGGCGCGGCGGTGCCCCCACCGCCCGCGGGACCGTCCGGACCGCAGGCGGTCACGGCGAACAGGGTGCCGGCGGCAAGGGCCGCGGCCACGGCTGACCGGTGGATCGATGGCATGGTGTTCGCTTCCCCCTGATGGTCCTGTCCGGCGTTGGCTCGTCCTGGAGTCTCCCACTGGCCACCAGGACGACACCGGCCGACCCCCGGGTTGCGGACCTGAGCCGAGGTCACCGATCTGTGACGGAGTCCTGGTTGTCCCGTTGCCGCGGCACGGCCCCCCACCTCAGGGGTGAACAATCACTGCGCTTCACCCGGACGAGTGATCCGTCCTTGTGATCACCCGTCCGGGATAGGTAACCCTTACCTGACGCGACGGTGCGAGCGCCCGCCGGACCCGCGCGCGTCCGCACCTCACGCGCCCCTAGGAGCAGCCTTGAGCACCGCCCTCACCGGAGCCCCGCCCGCCGCCCCGGCCCCGCCCGCCGCCCCTTCCGGCCCGCCCGTGACCACCGTCGCCACGGCCGGCACGGCGGCGGCCGTCGGTACCGCCCCGGCCGTCGGCACGACTCCGGCCGTCGGCACCGCCCCGGCCGGGGCCGACCCGCTGCTGCACCCGGATCCGGCCGTCGCCGCCGAACACGCCGCGCTGGAAGGACTGTTGCGCTGCTGGGCCCGGGAGACCGGGGCCACCCCCGGACCGGACGGGCGGCTGCGGATCGCCGTCCTCGGCGGCGCCGCCCGGCTCTCCGCCCCGGTCCGCTACTGGTCGCCGGCCGGCTGGCACCGCTTCGGCCCGGCCACCCTCTCGGCCGGCGAGACCCCCGCGGGCGAGACCCCCGCGGGGGAGGCCCGCGACGCCCCGGTCGACGCGGTCACCACGGCCGCACTGCTGGCCGCCGCGGCCGCCGACCGCCCCGATCCCGGCCAGGTCGCCGACCTCGCCGCCCGGGTCGCCGACTCCGTCGTCCGCACCGCCGACATCCTCGCCCACCACCGCACCGCCGCCGCCCGCGGCGGACCGGAGGGCTCGCACTTCCTCGCCGCCGAACAGTCCCTGCTGCTCGGCCACCCGATGCACCCCACCCCCAAGAGCCGCGACGGCCTCGGCCCCGCACAGAGCGCCGCCTACTCCCCGGAGCTGCACGGCTCCTTCCAACTGCACTGGTACGCCGTCGACCGCGAACTGCTCGCGGCCGGCTCCGCGCTGACCGAGAGCGCCGACCGGATCACCGCCCGACTGCTCGGCGACCACGCCCCGCTGCCGCCCGGCACCGCCGCGCTGCCCCTGCACCCGTGGCAGGCCCGCGAACTGGCGCTGCGCCCGGCCGTCGCCGCACTACTCGCCGACGGCCTGCTGCACGACCTCGGCCCGGCCGGCGAGCCCTGGTACCCCACCTCCTCCGTCCGCACCGTCTACCGGCCCGGCACCCCCTGGATGCTGAAGCTCTCGCTCGGCCTGCGGATCACCAACTCCCGCCGGGAGAACCTCCGCAAGGAACTGCACCGCGGCCTGGAGATGCACCGGCTGCTGGAGAGCGGCCTCGCCGCCGAGTGGCGGACCGCCCACCCCGGCTTCGACGTCGTCCGCGACCCCGCCTGGATCGGCGTCGACCACCCCGCCCTCGGCGACCCCGGCGGCCTGGACGCCGTGCTGCGCGCCCAGCCCTTCGCCCCCGCCGACCGTGCCCTCTGCGTGGCCGGACTGGTCGCCGAACAGCCGTCCGGCACCGGCGCGACCGTCCCCTCCCGGCTCGGCGACACCCTGCGCGCCCTCGCCGCCCGCTGCGGCCGCCCGCTGGTCACCGTGACCGCCGAATGGTTCCTGCGCTACCTGGACGCCGTCGTGCTCCCCGTCCTCTGGCTCGACGGACAGGCCGGCATCGCCCTGGAGGCGCACCAGCAGAACAGCCTCGTGCTGCTCGACGCCGCTGGCTGGCCCACCGGCGGGCGCTACCGGGACAACCAGGGCTTCTACTACCGGCAGAGCGCCGCCGCCCGGCTCACCGCCCGGCTGCCCGGCCTCGGCAGCCGGAGCGACACCTTCCTCGCCGACGAGGTGATCGACCACCACTTCGTCTACTACCTCGGCATCAACCACGTCCTCGGCCTGATCGGCGCCCTCGGCTCCCAGCGGCTCGCCGACGAAGCGGTCCTGCTGGCCGCGCTGCGGAGCTTCCTCGGCAGCCCCCGGGCCGCCGCCACCGGCTCCCGGCTGCCCGCACTGCTGCTGGACGCGGCCACCCTGCCGTGCAAGGCCAACCTGCTCACCCGGATCAACGGCATGGACGAACTGGTCGGGCCGGTCGCCACCCAGTCCGTCTACGTCGACATCCCCAACCCGGTGGCGGGCGCGTGACCTCCACCGCGGCCCCGGCCGGTGGCGGCCCCGGCGACTGCTGGGGCGCCATGCCCACGGCCGCCGGCGAGTTCCGGCTCCGCCCGGTCCGGCTGCCCGCCGACCTGGAGCTGCTCGCCGGCTGGATGAACGACCCGGAGGTGGCCGCCTTCTGGGATCTCGCCGGGCCGCCCGCCACCACCGAACGGCACGTCCGGGCCCAGGGCGGCGGCGGCCACAGCGAGCCCTGCCTCGGCCTGCTCGACGGCACCCCGATGAGCTACTGGGAGATCTACCGCGCCGACCTCGACCCGCTCGCCGCGCACTACCCCGCCCGCCCCCACGACACCGGCGTCCACCTGCTGCTCGGCCCCGCCGACCGCCGGGGGCGTGGCCTCGGCGCCACCCTGCTCGCCGCGCTCGCCGACCGCATCCTGCGCGAACGGCCCGGCTGCGAGCGGGTGGTGGCCGAGCCCGACGTCCGCAACCGGCGCTCGGTCCGTGCCTTCGAGCGGGCCGGGTTCCGGGCGGCGGCCGAACTCGACCTCCCCGACAAGCGCGCCGCCCTGATGATCCGCGACCGCTGAACCGCGACCGATCCGCGACCGCTGATCGCGACCGCGCGCCCGCCCTGCCGCCCTGCCGCCCACCCCGAACCCCGCCTAGGACACCCACCACCCCATGGACACCCCCGCACCCCGGCCGGCGCCGTACGACCTGCTCGGCGTCGGCATCGGCCCGTTCAACCTCTCGCTCGCCGCGCTCGCCGAGCCCGTGCCCGGCCTGCGCACGCTCTTCTGCGACCAGCGGCCGGAGTTCCGCTGGCACCCCGGGATGCTGGTCGACGGGGCCCGGATGCAGGTGCCCTTCCTCGCCGACCTGGTCTCCCTGGTCGACCCGACCAACCGCTGGTCCTTCCTCAACTACCTGCGCGATCAGGACCGGCTCTTCCCGTTCTACTTCGCCGAGCGCTTCCAGCTGCCCCGGCGGGAGTACGACCACTACTGCCGCTGGGCCGCCGAACGGCTCGCCAACTGCCGCTTCGGCACCGAGGTGACCGCCCTGCACTGGGAGGGCGACCGCTACCGGGCCGAACTGACCGACACCGCCACCGGCCGCAGCGAGCAGGTGCACGCCCGCAACCTCGCGCTCGGCGTCGGCACCCGCCCGGTCCTGCCCGGGGCCTTCGCCGGCCTGGCCGGCCACCCGCGGGCCTTCCACTCCGCCGACTACCTGGAGCGCCGCGCCGGCCTGGACGGCGCCCGCGACATCACCGTCGTCGGCAGCGGGCAGTCCGGCGCCGAGGTCTTCCTCGACCTGCTGCGCCGCCACGCCGGCGACGGCGTCCGGCTGCGCTGGCTCACCCGGACCAGGGCGCTCGCGCCGATGGAGTACTCCAAGCTCGGCCTGGAGCACTTCACCCCCGACTACACCCGGTACTTCCACGGCCTCCCCGAACCGGTCCGCGACACCCTGGTCGAGGCCCAGTGGCAGCTGCACAAGGCCGCCAGCGCCGAAACCCTCGCCGAGATCCACGACCACCTGTACGAGCGGACCATCGGCCGCCCGATCGACGCGGACCCGGTCGAGATCACCCCCGGCACCGCCGTCACCGACGCCCGCCCCGGCCCGTGCGGCGGCCTCGAACTCCGCTGCCGGCACACCGACTCCGGCGCCGAGCACGTCCTGCGCACCGACGCCGTGGTGCTCGCCACCGGCTACCGCGCCGCCCGCCCGGCCGCCCTGGAACCGCTCGCCGACCTGATCGACTGGGACGCCGCCGGACGCTACCGGGTCGACCTCGACCACCGGGTCGCCACCCGGCCCGGGCTCACCGGCGGGCTGTACGTCCAGAACGCCGAACTGCACACCCACGGCGTCGGCACCCCCGACCTGGGCCTGGGCGCCCACCGGGCCGCGGTGATCCTCAACGCGGTCACCGGCCGGACCGTCCACCGGCTGCCCACCCGCACCGCCTGGACCGGCTTCGCCCCGCCCCGCCCCGCCCCCGCCGGCATCGCCCCCACGGCCACCGCGCCCACGACCGCCGGCCCCGCCCCCGCCACCACCGTCCCCCGCCCCCAGGAGCTGACCCGTGCCGCAGCCGCCGGCCGCTGAACCGCCGCTCTACCTGCCCCCGCAGCTCACCGCCGGGCACTGGCGGCGGGCCGGCCGCGCGCTGCTGGCCAAGATGCTCGGCGAGTTCGCCTACGAGGAACTGATCACCCCGCTCGCCGGAGCCGCCGACGGCGAGTACCTGCTCCCGCTGCCCGAGGCCGAGTACCGCTTCACCGCCCGCCGCGGCGCCTACGGCAGCTGGCTGGTCGACGAGGACTCGGTGCACTGCACCCGGCCGGACGGTCTCGACCCGCTGCGCTTCCTCCCCTACGCCCGGCACACCCTCGGCCTGACCGGCGAGACCACCGGACACCTCGTCCGCGAGCTCACCGCGACCCTGATCGCCGACGCCCACCACCTCGCCACCGCGCTCACCGCCGCTGAACTCGCCGACCTCGGCCACCCCGAACTGGAGGGCCGGCAGACCGGCCACCCCTGGATCGTCCCCAACAAGGGCCGGATCGGGTTCTCCGCCGCCGACGCCGCCCGCTGGGCCCCCGAGGCGCGCACCCCGCTGCCGCTGCCCTGGATCGCCGTCCACCGCCGGCTCGCCCAGTACCGCGGCGTCCCCGGCCTCGCCGAGCCCGGGCAGCTCTACGCCCGCGAGCTCGACGACCCGGACGCCCTGCGCGCCGCCCTCGGCCCGGACGCCGACGACTACCTGCTGCTGCCCGTCCACCCCTGGCAGTGGGACGAGACCGTCGTCCCGCTGTTCGCCCCCTGGATCGCCTCCGGCGAGATCGTCCCGCTGCCCTCCGACGGGGACCTGCGGCTGCCCCAGCAGTCCATCCGCTCCTTCTTCAACCACACCCGCCCCGACCGCTGCACGGTCAAACTGCCGCTGGCCATCCTCAACACCCTGGTCTGGCGCGGCCTGCCGACCGAACGCACCCTCGCCGCGCCCGCCGTCACCGCCTGGATCCACGGCCTCCGCGACGCCGACCCCTTCCTGCGGGACGAGTGCCGGGTCGTCCTGCTCGGCGAGATCGCCTCCGTCACCGTCGACCACCCGCTCTACCGCGAGCTCCCCGAGGCCCCCTACCAGTACAAGGAGCTGCTCGGCGCGATCTGGCGCGAACCGCTCGGCCCGGCCCTGGACCCCGGCGAACGCGGCCGCACCCTGGCCGCGCTGCTGCAGACCGGCTCCGACGGCCGGGCGCTGGCCGCCGAACTGGTCGCCCGCTCCGGGCTGACCCCCGCCGCCTGGACCGCCCGGCTGTTCGCCGCCGTGCTGCCGCCGCTGCTGCACTTCCTCTACCGGTACGGCCTGGTCTTCTCCCCGCACGGCGAGAACGCCATCCTGGTCTTCGACGCCGCCGACACCCCCGTGCGGCTGGCCGTCAAGGACTTCGTGGACGACGTCAACCTCAGCGACCAGGACCTCCCCGAGCTGCGCGACCTGCCCGCCGAGGTCGCCGGGGTGCTGCTGCGCGAGGACCCGCAGGGCCTCTGCCAGTTCCTCCACTCCGGCCTCTTCATCGGCGTCCTCCGCTACCTCGCCCCGCTGCTGGAGGCGCAGACCGGCCTGCCCGAGGCGGAGTTCTGGACCCTGCTGCGGGCCGAGGTCCTCCGCCACCAGGAGCGCTTCCCCGAGCTCAAGGAGCGGTTCGCGCTGTTCGACCTGTTCCGCCCGGAGATCGACCGGCTCTGCCTCAACCGCAACCGGCTGCTCCTCGACGGCTACCGCGACCGCCCGCACCGCCCGCACGCGGCCCGGCACGGCACCGTCCCGAACGCCCTGACCCCGGAGGGAGCGGCCGCGCTGCCCGGACGACGGGACCGGATTGTCACCCCCGCCCCGTAGGGTGGGAGGGTCATGACGAACGACTCCGAATCCCAGCTCCCCGCCGACGCAGCCGAGGACGCAGCCGACGATTCGGCCGCGGTCGAGGCCGTCCCGCGCGCCCAACTGCCCGAGCTGCTGCACGCCGCGGTGGCGGCCGTCGGCGGCGTCGAGCGCCCCGGCCAGGCCCGGATGGCCGAGGCCGTCGCCGACGCCGTCGACCACGGCGAGCACCTGCTGGTGCAGGCCGGCACCGGCACCGGGAAGTCCCTGGCCTACCTGGTCCCGGCCCTCGCCCACGGGGACCGCGTGGTGGTCGCCACCGCCACCCTGGCGCTCCAACGCCAGCTGGTCGAGCGGGACCTGCCGCGCACGGTGGAGGCGCTGCATCCGGTGCTGCGCCGGCGCCCGCTGTTCGCGATGCTCAAGGGCCGCTCCAACTACCTGTGCCTGCACCGGGCCAACGAGGGCACCCCGAGCGAGGAGGGCGAGGGCCTGTTCGACCCGGTCGAGGCGATGGGCGGCCCGGCCGGCAAGCTCGGGCAGGAGGTGCTGCGGCTGCGCGACTGGGCGGACGAGACCGAGACCGGCGACCGGGACGACATGTCGCCCGGCGTCTCGGACAAGGCCTGGGCCCAGCTCTCGGTCACCTCCAAGGAGTGCCTGGGCGCCACCCGGTGCGCGTACGGGCAGGAGTGCTTCGCCGAGAAGGCCCGCGAGCGGGCCAAGCTGGCCGACGTCGTGGTCACCAACCACGCGATGCTGGCGATCGACGCGATCGAGGGCGCACCGGTGCTGCCCGAGCACGGGCTGCTGATCGTCGACGAGGCGCACGAACTGGTCAACCGGGTCACCGGTGCGGCCACCGCCGAGCTCACCGTCGGCGCCGTCAACCGGGCGGTGAAGCGGGCCGCCCGGCTGGCCAACGAGAAGGCCGTGGACGCCCTCCAGGCCGCCGCGGAGAACTACCACGGCCTGATGGAGACCGCCCAGCCCGGCCGGGTGGAGGAGCTGCCCGAGTACCTGGCGTACGCGGTCACCGCGATCCGGGACGCCAGCCGCCAGGTGATCACCTCGCTCGGCGAGACCAGGGACAAGGCGCTCAGCGACGAGGACGCGGTGCGCAAGCAGGCGATGGCCTCCGCGGAGACGCTGCACGAGACGGCCGAGCGGCTGCTCGCCGACTCCGAGTACGACGTGGTCTGGATCGAGCGCAGCGACCGCTTCGGGCTGGGCGCCGCCTCGCTGCGGGTCGCCCCGCTGAGCGTCTCCGGGCTGCTGCGCGAGGGCCTGTACAAGGAGCGCTCGGTGGTGCTCACCTCGGCCACCCTCAAGCTCGGCGGGGACTTCAACGGCGTGGCCGCCTCGGTCGGCCTGCCCTCGGAGGCCCGGCTGCCGGACGAGCGCAAGCCCGGTGACAACCCCGAGGGCGGCGCCGGCTTCGGGGACGAACCGGTGCCGCACTGGCGGGGCATCGACGTCGGCTCCCCGTTCAAGTACCCCAAGCAGGGCATCCTCTACGTCGCCAGGCACCTGGCCGACCCGGGCCGCGACCCGGAGCGGCCGGACATGCTGGACGAGCTGGCCGAGCTGATCGGCGCCGCCGGCGGGCGGACGCTGGGCCTGTTCTCCTCGATGCGGGGGGCCCAGGCGGCGGCCGAGGCGATGCGCGAGCGGCTGGACAACCGGATCCTGCTGCAGGGCGAGGACACGCTGGGCGAGCTGATCCGCGAGTTCGCCTCGGACGCCACCACCTGCCTGTTCGGGACGCTCTCGCTCTGGCAGGGCGTGGACGTGCCCGGATCGGCCTGCCAGCTGGTGGTGATGGACCGGATCCCGTTCCCGCGCCCGGACGACCCGCTGATGAGCGCCCGCCAGAAGGACGTCGAACAGCGCGGCGGGAACGGCTTCATGGCCGTCGCGGCCACCCACGCGGCGCTGCTGATGGCCCAGGGCGCCGGGCGGCTGGTGCGTGCGGCCGACGACCGCGGCGTGGTGGCGGTGCTGGACCCGCGGGTGGAGACCAAGCGGTACGGGGGCTTCTTCCGGTCCTCGATGCCGGAGTTCTGGTACACCACGGACCGCAACCAGGTGCGGCGCTCGCTGGCCGCGATCGACGCCTCGGCGGCGCCGGTCCGGCCGGTGGCCAAGCGGGGGTAGCGGCCGCCCGGCGGACCGCGCCGGGCCCGGCCTTCCGCGAAGACGCCGGAGGGGCTCCCCGCAGTGCGGTGGAGCCCCTTCCCGGTGCGTGCCGTGGTGCGGGCGTCAGAGGCGGCGCAGGACCGCGACGACCTTGCCCAGGATGGTCGCGTTGTCGCCGTTGATCGGCTCGTACGCCGGGTTGTGCGGCATCAGCCAGATCCGGCCGTCCTCGCGCTTGAGCCGCTTCACGGTGGCCTCGCCGTCGATCATCGCGGCCACGATGTCGCCGTTCTCGGCGACCGGCTGGCGGCGGACGGTGACCCAGTCGCCGTCGCAGATGGCCGCCTCGATCATCGAGTCGCCGCGCACGGTGAGCGCGAACAGCTCGCCCTCGCCGACGAGTTGACGCGGCAGCGGGAAGACGTCCTCGACCGTCTGCTCGGCCAGGATCGGACCGCCGGCGGCGATCCGGCCGACCAGCGGCACGTACGAGGTGGAGGGGCGCCCGGCCGTCTCGGCGGTGTTGGGGCGGGCCACCTCGACGCCGCGGACCTCGTAGGCGCGCGGGCGGTGCGGGTCCCGGCGGAGGAAGCCCTTGCGCTCCAGGGCCATCAGCTGGTGGGCCACCGACGAGGTGCTGGACAGGCCGACGGCCTGGCCGATCTCGCGCATGGACGGCGGGTAGCCGCGGCGCTGGACGGAGTCCCGGATGACCTCGATCACCCGGCGCTGGCGCTCGGTCAGCCCGGCCTCGTCGGTGCGGATGCCGGGAGGGCGCCCCGGCATCGAGCGCGCGGGCGCGGGGTGCGCGTCGTCCAGCACGGGGGAGTGCTCGATCGGCTGGTCGGGAACGCGGCTCGTGTTGGAAATGGCCGGGCCGGAGAGGCGGTGTTCTTCGCTACGGTCCATGCTGACGTCCACACTCTGCTGGTTCGTGGTGCGCTGCCCCACCTTGAGCTGGGAGTGTTCCTGCACCGGGATGGTGTTGCTTTCGATCGTGTTCACGGCGGCCCCTCTCGACGGCTGTCCTCTCCCTTTTCCAGCCCAACGGCACCTCCTATCGAAAGGTTGCGCCAAACACACGTTCGAGTGAATTATTCGGGAGTTGGCTGACTCGATCAAGGCTTTGTTGTACATCGATTAAATGTTCGACTCGAAGTCGACTCCGGCAGTCTAATCCGGGCCGACACGCCAGGCGTCCCGCTTCCCCCTGAGACCTACATGTAGTGGCTACAGTCCTCACCGTGCCCAGTACTAGTGGTCACGTCGCATGATCAGCTTGGCGAGGCACCGTCGTCATCGCATAGACTCGACGAGTCCGCACGTCCTGCCAGGGAGGGATCCTCAGGTGCACTGCCCCTTCTGCCGGCACTCCGACAGCCGCGTCGTCGACAGTCGGACCACCGAAGACGGCAGCGCGATCCGCCGTCGCCGGCAGTGCCCGGACTGCAGCCGCCGCTTCACCACGGTGGAAACGGCCGCGCTCATGGTCATCAAGCGCAGCGGCGTCACCGAGCCCTTCTCCCGGGAGAAGGTCATCTCCGGAGTCCGCAAGGCCTGCCAGGGCCGCCCGGTCACCGAGGACGCCCTCGCCCAGCTCGGCCAGCGGGTCGAGGAGTGCGTGCGGGCCACCGGCAACGCCGAGCTCACCACCCACGACGTCGGGCTGGCCATACTCGGACCGCTGAAGGAACTCGACGTGGTCGCCTTCCTGCGGTTCGCCAGCGTGTACCAGGCGTACGACGGACTGGAAGACTTCGAGGCCGCCATCGCGGAACTCCGCGCCGAGCGGCCCGTCCCCGAGGCGGACGGCACCTGCGTGCCCGTCCCCGCCGCCGCGCCCTAGGAGGCCGGCGCAGCACACCGGCCCCACGGGGCCGGCCGCCACACCGGCCCCCTCCCGGGGCCGAAGCGTGCCCGGAAACGGTGCACAGAACACCACAAACCGTGCGGAAGCAGGCAGGTCGTCGCCTGTCCGCACACCGGAAGAGCGAACCAGCGGTGCCCGGACTATTCAGGGCACTTTGGGCGTTTGCCCAGGAGGAGGAGCGAGAAGTGACAGACACCACGAGCGGTTCCGCACGCGGGTCGAAGTCCGACAAGACCACGGCCAAGGGCGCCGGCAAGGCCCCCAAGGGCGGTCTGCGGATCGAGCGCATCTACACCACCCCTGGCGTCCACCCCTACGACGAGGTCCGCTGGGAGCGGCGCGACGTCGTCATGACCAACTGGCGCGACGGCTCGATCAACTTCGAGCAGCGCGGCGTCGAGTTCCCCGACTTCTGGTCGGTCAACGCCGTCAACATCGTCACGTCCAAGTACTTCCGCGGCGCCGTCGGCTCCCCCCAGCGCGAGTGGAGCCTCAAGCAGATCATCGACCGCGTGGTGCTCACCTACCGCGCCGCCGGCGAGAAGAACGGCTACTTCGCCTCCGCCGCCGACGCCGAGGTCTTCGAGCACGAGCTGACCCACGCCCTCCTCCACCAGGTGTTCAGCTTCAACTCGCCGGTCTGGTTCAACGTCGGCACCAAGCAGCCCCAGCAGGTCAGCGCCTGCTTCATCCTGGCCGTCGACGACTCCATGGACTCGATCCTCGACTGGTACAAGGAAGAGGGCATGATCTTCAAGGGCGGCTCCGGCGCCGGCCTCAACCTCTCCCGGATCCGCTCCTCCAAGGAGCTGCTCTCCTCCGGCGGCAACGCCTCCGGCCCGGTCTCCTTCATGCGCGGCGCCGACGCCTCCGCCGGCACCATCAAGTCCGGCGGCGCCACCCGCCGCGCGGCCAAGATGGTCGTCCTGGACGTCGACCACCCCGACGTCGAGGCCTTCATCGAGACCAAGGTGAAGGAGGAGGAGAAGATCCGCGCCCTGCGCGACGCGGGCTTCGACATGGACCTGGGCGGCGACGACATCACCTCCGTCCAGTACCAGAACGCCAACAACTCGGTCCGCGTCAACGACGAATTCATGACCGCCGTCGAGAACGGCACCGAATTCGGCCTCCGCGCCCGGATGACCGGCGAGGTCATCGAGACCGTCGACGCGAAGAAGCTCTTCCGCAAGATGGCCGAGGCCGCCTGGGCCTGCGCCGACCCCGGCATCCAGTACGACTCGACCATCAACCACTGGCACACCTGCCCGGAGTCCGGCCGCATCAACGCGTCCAACCCCTGCTCCGAGTACATGCACCTGGACAACTCCAGCTGCAACCTCGCCTCGCTCAACCTGATGAAGTTCCTGCGCGACGACGACTCGTTCGACGCCGCCACCTTCGCCAAGGTCGTCGAGCTGGTCATCACCGCGATGGACATCTCCATCTGCTTCGCCGACTTCCCGACCGAGAAGATCGGCGAGACCACCCGCGCCTTCCGCCAGCTCGGCATCGGCTACGCCAACCTCGGCGCCCTGCTGATGGCCACCGGCCACGCCTACGACAGCGAGGGCGGCCGCGCCCTGGCCGGCGCCATCACCTCCCTGATGACCGGCACCGCCTACCGCCGCGGCGCCGAACTCGCCGGCGTCGTCGGCCCGTACGACGGCTACGCCCGCAACGCGGCCCCGCACCAGCGGGTCATGAAGCAGCACGCCGACGCCTCCGCGGCCGCCGCCCCGGTCGACGAGCTGGACGCCCCGGTCTGGGCCGCCGCCACCGCGACCTGGCAGGACGTGCTGCGCATCGGCGCGGACAACGGCTTCCGCAACGCCCAGGCCTCGGTGCTCGCGCCGACCGGCACCATCGGTCTGATGATGGACTGCGACACCACCGGCGTGGAGCCGGACCTCGCGCTGGTCAAGTTCAAGAAGCTCGTCGGCGGCGGCTCGATGCAGATCGTCAACGGCACCGTCCCGCGCGCCCTGAAGCGCCTCGGCTACCAGGACGAGCAGATCGAGGCGATCGTCGCCCACATCGCCGAGCACGGCAACGTGGTGGACGCGCCGGGCCTGCGGACCGCGCACTACGAGGTCTTCGACTGCGCGATGGGCGAGCGCTCCATCTCGCCGATGGGCCACGTGCGGATGATGTCGGCGATCCAGCCGTGGATCTCCGGCGCCATCTCGAAGACGGTGAACATGCCGGAGAGCGCCACCGTCGAAGAGGTCGAGGAGATCTACTTCGAGGCCTGGAAGCTCGGTGTGAAGGCACTCGCCATCTATCGCGACAACTGCAAGGTCGGCCAGCCGCTCTCGGCGAAGACCAAGACTCCGGAGGCCGCCGAGGCCAAGACCGAGGCCGCCCCGGCCGCGGTCCAGAAGGTCGTCGAGTACCGCCCGGTCCGCAAGCGCCTGCCCAAGGGCCGCCCGGGCATCACCACCTCCTTCACGGTCGGTGGCGCCGAGGGCTACATGACCGCCAACTCCTACCCGGACGACGGCCTCGGCGAGGTCTTCCTGAAGATGTCCAAGCAGGGCTCGACCCTCGCGGGCATGATGGACGCCTTCTCCATCGCCGTCTCGGTCGGCCTCCAGTACGGCGTGCCGCTGGAGACCTACGTCTCGAAGTTCACCAACATGCGCTTCGAGCCGGCCGGTCTGACCGACGACCCGGACGTGCGGATGGCGCAGTCGATCGTCGACTACATCTTCCGCCGCCTGGCGCTGGACTTCCTGCCGTTCGAGACCCGCTCGGCGCTCGGCATCCACTCCGTCGAGGAGCGCCAGCGCCACCTGGAGACCGGTTCCTACGAGCCGCTCGAGGCCGAGGAGCTGGACACCGAGACGCTGGCTCAGTCCGCCCCGGTCGCCAAGCCCGCCGCCCCGGCGGCGGTCGAGGCCCCCAAGGCCGCCCCGACCCAGGCCCACAACTCCACGGAGCTGCTGGAGATCCAGCTCGGCCTCAACGCCGACGCGCCGCTCTGCTTCTCCTGCGGCACCAAGATGCGCCGCGCCGGCAGCTGCTACCTCTGCGAGGGCTGCGGCTCCACCAGCGGCTGCAGCTGATCCCGGGTGTGACCCCCGGGCGGTGATCCACCGCTGAGGCGGGGCGAGGACTTCCGTGTCCTCGCCCCGCCTTTTTCGCGCCCCGGTGTCAACCAGGGTTGACAGCCGGAGGGGTGTCAACCTAGGTTGACATCATGAGTGAGGGCAGGGAGCTTGCGGCGGCGGCGGGCAGTCGGGATCCGGCGGTGGGGCTCCGGGCGGTCCGGGCGCTGCGTGACCTGGCGGACCGGCTGGAGGGGTTGCAGGTGGGCAGTGCGCGGCAGCAGGGCTGGTCGTGGCAGGACATCGCGGTCTGCCTCGGCGTGAGCCGGCAGGCGGTGCACAAGAAGTACGCCCGGCGCGGGTCCGGGGAATCCGGCGGGGAGAGGGACGGAGACTGAGTGATGTTCGAGCGATTCACCGACGGTGCGCGGCGCGCGGTGCTGCAGGCGCAGCGGGAGGCGGCGGAGCTGCGGCACGGGTACGTCGGGCCGGAGCACCTGCTGCTGGCGGTCCTGGCGGAGCCGGAGGAGCCGGCGGCGGCGGTGCTGGTCGAGGCGGGCCTGGACCACGAGACCGTTCGGCGGGCGGTGCGGCGGCTGCTGGGGGAGGGGGACGACGCGCAGGCGCTGGCGGCGATCGGGGTGGACCTGGACGCGGTCCGGGAGGCGGTGGAGTCGGTGTTCGGGGAGGGGGCCCTGGATGCGGCGCCGGAGGAGTCTGAGTCGCGGCGGCGCGGCTGGTTCCGGTCCGAACCGAAGGGGCGGCGCAGCCCGTTCACGGCGCGGGCGAGGAAGGTGATCGAGCTGTCGTTGCGGGAGTCGCTGCGGTTGAAGTCCGGCCGGATCGGGGTCGGGCACCTGCTGCTCGGGGTGCTCCGGGAGGGCGAGGGGCTCGGGGCGCGGATCATCGCCGACCACGGGCTGGACTTCGCGGCGCTGCGCGGGGCGCTGGAGGCCCGGCTGGGCTGACGGTGGTGCGGCGGGCTGGTCGCGGTTCGGTGCACGAAGCGTGAACGACGAGGACTGACCGTCAACTCGCCGGTTGAGGCGAAAAGCTGAATGGATATGATCGGCCGAAAGCGTGAACCGATCAGCCGCCCGGAGACGTTTCACCACGTCAGCCGGGCGGTCGCGCATTCGCCCGCCCCCGCTGTCGGCGTCCGCCCGTCGACGCCCGCCGCTGCCGAGGACCGCACCGATGACAGAACGCACCAGCCCCGACGGCGGGCCGGCCCGACGGCCCGCCGCGCGCACCGCGCTCATCACGGCGGCCGCCGTGCTCCTGGCGGTGGTCGTCGCTCCGGCCGCGGCCGTCCGGGCGGTGGCGGCCCACCAGCCGCTGACCGCCCTCGCGGTCTGTGCGGTCGCGGCGCTCTGGCTGATAGCGGTCGGCGTGGCGGCGACCGCCACCGAGCGCGTCCGCCGGCTGACCGGGCAGCTCGCCGCGAAGGAGGACGAGGCCAGGGCCGCGCTCGTCCTGGTCGGCACCGCCGAGCAGGCCGAGCGGGCCGCGGTGGCCCGGGCGGCCGTGGCGGAGGCCGAGCGCGACTCCGACCGGAGCCTGCGGGCCAGGGCCGAGTCCGCATTCGACGTGGCCCGCGGTGACCTGGCCCAGGCGCAGGCCGAGGTCGAGGCGGAGCGTGCGCAGCGGGCCGAGCTGGACCGGCTGGCCGCCGAGGTGCTGCCCGGGGTGATGCGGAAGCTCCGTGACGGCGCATCCGTGGACAGTGCGCTGGCCGCGCACCGCAAGCACCCCCAGTACGCGCTGCTGCGGGTCGTCGCCGAGGAGGTCGGCCGCGGCGAGCGGCTGCGGGCCGCCGCCCTCGCGGTCTGCGCGACCGCCGCCGGGCGGGTCCAGGCGCTGGCCACGAGCATGCACGCCGAGCTGCGCGAGATGCAGCACCGGCATGACGAGGAGGTCCTCGGGGACCTGCTGCGGCTGGACCACTCCACCGCGCAGGCGGGCCGGATGGCGGACAGCATCGCGGTGCTCACCGGTGCCCGGTCGGGCCGGCGCTGGGCCAAGCCGATCCTGGTGGAGTCGGTCCTGCGCGGCGCGCTCGGCCGGATCGGCGCGTACCAGCGGGTGCGGCTGCACAACGCCAGCAGCGCCGCCGTGGCCGGATTCGCGGCCGAGGGCGTGATGCACGCGCTGGCCGAACTGCTGGACAACGCCACCAACTTCTCCGCCCCGCCGGCGGAGGTGCACGTCTACGTCGAGGAGGTGCCGGCCGGGCTGGCGGTCACCGTCGAGGACAGCGGCCTGGGCCTCAGCGAGAGCTGGCTGCGCCGGGCCGAACGGGCCGTCTCCGCCGAGCCGCTGGACCTCGCGACGCTCTCGGCGGGTACCCGGCTCGGCCTTGCGGTGGTCGGCTCGCTGGCCCGCAAGCACGGGCTGCAGATCTCCTTCCGGCCGTCGGCGCGCGGCGGCACGGGGGTGGTGATGCTGATCCCGCAGCAGCTGGTGACGCACCCCGCGCCGGAGCCCGCGGCCGCCCCGGCGCCGGTGCGGACGGCCGGACCGTCCTCCGCGCGCCCGGCGCTGACGCCCGCGCCCGCCTCCGCCCCGGCGCCGGCGCTCACCGCCGCGCGCCCGGCGCCCGCCGTACCCGACGCCCTGGCCCCCGCCCCGGCCACCCCGGCTCCCGCCGCGGCCACCTCGGCGGCCCCCGCCCCGGCCGCCCGGCCCGCCGCGGCGGTGCAGGTCACCGAGAGCGGCCTGCCGCAGCGCCGCCGCGGCCAGACGCTCGCCACCGCAGCCCCGGCGGCCCCCGCCGCCAAGCCCGCCCGCGCCGACGCGGCCACCGCCGCCGCCCGGCTGGGGGCCTTCCGCCGCGCCGCCCAGCAGGCGAAGAGCGGCGACGCACCGACCACGGACACCACGCCCGACGCTTCCCCCGTCACCGAGTAAGGACTCCCCCATGAGCAGCGCCACCGATCGCGACCTCGACTGGCTGTTGGAAAACCTGCTGGCGGCCACCCCCGGCACCCGGCACGCCCTGGTGCTCTCCGCCGACGGACTGAAGCTCTGCCACACCGCCGGCCTCAGCACCGACCAGGCGGACCAGCTGGCCGCGATCTCCTCCGGCCTGCAGAGCCTGGCGCACGGCGCCTCGATCGAGTTCGGGGACGGCAGCGGCGGTGTGCGGCAGTCGATGACCGAGTTCCACGGCGGCATCCTCTGCATCGTCGCGGCCGGCGAGGGCGCCCACCTCGCCGTGGTGACCGACGACGACGCGGACGTGGGGGTGGTCGGTCACAACATGCACGGCCTGATCGAGCAGATCGGGGTCCACCTGAGTGCCCCGGCCCGCGAGGACGTGGACCCGGCGGTGCGAGAGAGCGCCCGGGCATGACCGGCCGGCCGGTCCTACCGGGCCGTGACGACGACCCGGACCGCCTGTACACCATCACCCGGGGCCGCAGCCGGTCCCCGGAGAACGCCTTCGACCTGGTCACCCTGATCGTCGCCGAGCGGGAGCCGGCGTCGGGCATGCAGTCGGAGCACGTCCGCATCCTGCGGATGTGCGAGGCCCCGACCGCCGTCGTGGAGGTCGCCGCGGAGCTGGCGCTGCCGGTCTCGGTGGTGAAGATCCTGCTCGGCGACCTGCTGGAGACCGGGGCGATCACCGCCCGCCACCCCCGGTTCGCGCCCAACAAGGCCCGGCTGCCCGATCTCGACACGCTGAAGCAGGTGCTGCATGGACTCCAACGGCTCTGAGGCCCCGGCGGCCCGGCGCACCCCGCTGCACGGGACCGCCGACAACGCGCTGAAGATCGTCGTGGTCGGCGGCTTCGGCGTCGGCAAGACCACCCTGGTCGGCGCGGTCAGCGAGATCCGTCCGCTGAACACCGAGGAGACCATGACCAAGGCGGGCGAGGGGATCGACGACCCCTCGGGCGCTTGGGGCAAGCGCTCCACCACGGTCGCGTTCGACTTCGGCCGGATCACGCTCTCGGCCAGCCAGGTGCTGTACCTGTTCGGGGCCCCGGGGCAGGAACGCTTCTGGTTCCTCTGGGACCGGCTGTTCAGCGGAGCCCTCGGCGCGGTCGTCCTGGTGGACACCCGGCGGCTGGAGGAGTCCTGGTACGCGATCGACCGGCTGGAGCACCACGGCACGCCGTTCATCGTGGCCCGGAACAACTTCGGCGAGCCCACCCACACCCGGGAGCAGGTCCGGGAGGCGCTCGACCTGCCCGCCGACGTCCCGCTGGTGGACTGCGACGCGCGTGACCGGGAGTCGAGCAAGCAGGTGCTGATCGAGCTGGTCCGGCACCTGACCGCCCGGGTGGAGGCGGCGGCCGCCGCCGGGGCCCCCGGCGCCGGGCTCCCGGCCGGCCTGACCGCGGCAGAAGGCATCACCGACCCGTCCCCGTACGAGGAGAGCACCCCGTGACCGAGCCCGCCGCCACCCCGCCGCCGGGCTGCCCGGCGCACGCCGGCGCCACCCCGCTGTACGGCCCGCGCTTCCAGACCGACCCGGCCCAGCTCTACCGCGAGCTGCGGGCCGTCCACGGCCCGGTCGCGCCGGTCGAGCTGGCCGGCGGCGTCCCGGCCTGGCTGGTGATCGGCTACCGCGAACTGCAGCTGGTGACCGGCCAGCCGCAGCTGTTCGGCCGGGACTCCACCCGCTGGAACGCCTGGGAGACCATCCCCGAGGACTGGCCGCTCAGGCCGATGATGGCCCCGGTGCCCTCGATCCTGTACGCCGAGGGCGAGGAGCACGTGCGCCGCTCGCGGGCGGTCACCGACGCGCTGGCCGCCGTCGACCCGTACGAGCTGCGCAAGCACGCCGAGGAGATCGCCGACCGGCTGATCGACGAGTTCGCCGGCCGCGGCGAGGCCGACCTGGTCGCCGAGTACGCGCACCGGATGCCGCTGCTGGTGCTCTGCCGGATGCTCGGGCTGAGCGAGGAACAGGCGCCGGTCCTGATCGACGGCCTGCTGACGATGCTGGACGGCGGACCGGACGCGCCCGCCGGGGCGCAGCGGCTGCTCGCCGTGATGCTGGAGTTGGTGCAGGAGAAGGCCGAGCACCCGGGGGAGGACCTGGCCTCGCGGATGCTGCAGCACGAGGTGGGCCTGTCGCACGACGAGATCATGCGGGACCTGCGGGTGTTGCTGATCGCCGGCCACCAGCCCTGCTCGTACTGGATCTCCAACGCACTGCGGCTGATGCTCACCGACGAGCGGTTCGCGGCCTCGCTGTCCGGCGGCCGGCGCAGCATCAGCCAGGCGCTGAACGAGGCGCTCTGGGAGGACACGCCGACGCAGATCTTCGCGGGCCGCTGGGCGACCCGGGACACCCAGCTCGCCGGGCAGCGGATCGCCGCCGGTGACATGGTGCTGCTGGGCTTCGCGGGCGCGAACGCGGACCCGTTGGTCCGCCAGCCGGACGGCCGTCCGGCGGAGGGCAACCGGGCGCACCTGAGCTACTCGCACGGCGAGCACGGCTGCCCGTTCCCGGCGCAGGAGGCGGCCGAGGTGATCGCGACCACGGCGATCGAGGTGCTGCTGGACCGGCTGCCGGACCTGCGGCTGGCGGTGGCCGAGCACGCGCTGGTCTGGCGTCCGTCGGCGTGGGTGCGCGGGCTGGTGGCGCTGCCGGTGTCGTTCAGCCCGGGTTACCAGGGCTGATTCCGGCCCGGGCCGGTAGGCCGGCGAGCCGGGGCCGGGCCGGGACCGTTCAAGCCAGGACGGTTGAAGCCGCAGGGCCGTTGAAGCCGCAGGGCCGTTGAAGCCAGGGCCGTTGCAAGAACCAGGAACCCAAGGAGAGTTGTGCCGAACGCCCCGATAGCCCTCGATCCGCTGGCGCGCGACAACGCGGCCGAGGGTGCGCTGCTGCGCGCCGCCGGTCCGGCGGTGGCGGTGGAGCTGCCCGGCGGTGTCGCCGCCTGGGCGGTGACGCAGCACGCGGCCGCGCGCGACCTGCTGACCGACTCCCGGCTGGTGAAGGACGCCGCGCACTGGGCGGCCTACCAGCGCGGCGACGTGCCGAAGACCTGGCCGCTGATCGGTCTGGCGGTGCCCGGTCCGAGCATGGTGACCACCGACGGCGCCGAGCACCGGCGGCTGCGGGCGCTGGTGGCACAGGCGTTCACACCGCGCCGGGTGGAGCTGATGCGCCCGCGGGTGGAGGAGATCACCCACGGCCTGCTGGACGCGCTGGCGGCGGGGGAGCGCGAGGTGGACCTCAAGACGGTGTTCGCGTTCCCGCTGCCGATGACGGTGATCTGCTCGCTGCTCGGCGTCCCGGAGACCGACCACGGCCATCTGCGGGACCTGTACGAGCGCTTCTTCGGCATCCGGCCGAACCCGGAGGGCATCCAGGCGACCATCGCCGGGCTGAACGCCTTCGTCAACGACCTGGTGGCGCAGCGCCGTTCGGCGCCCGGTGACGACCTGGCCAGCGTGCTGCTGGCGGCCGACACCGAGGGCGGGGCGTTGAGCGACGCGGAGGCGGCGGCCACCCTGCGGGTGATCATCGCGGCGGGCCACGAGACCACGGTCAACCTGATCGGCAACGCCGTCCGGGCGCTGCTGGCCCACCCGGACCAGCTGGAGCTGGTGCGCTCGGGCAAGGTCGGCTGGGACGCGGTGGTGGAGGAGTCGCTCCGCTGGACGCCGCCGACCAGCAACTTCCTGTTCCGGTTCACCACCGCGGACGTCGAGGTCGGCGGGGTGGTGATCCCGGAGGGCGAGCCGGTGCTGATCTCGTACAACGCGATCGGCCGGGACCCGGCACAGCACGGGGTGACGGCGGAGCTGTTCGACATCACCCGGGACCCGATCCGCCACCTGTCCTTCGGGCACGGCCCGCACGTCTGCCCGGGGTCGCCGCTGGCCCGGCTGGAGGCGGGGGTGGCGCTGCCGGCGCTGTTCGAGCGTTTCCCGGAGCTGGCGCTGGCGGTGCCGGACGAGGAGCTGCGGCCGAGCCCGTCGCTGGTGGTGAACTCGCTGCGGGAGCTGCCGGTCCGGTTGTCCTGAGGACCGCCGGACCCGGTGCGGCCCCGTCCGGTCCGGACGGGGCCGCCGCCGTTTCCTGGTGGGGGCGCGGGTGTTTCCGGGCCGGGCCGCTGCCGTCCGTCCGCGGGCCGCAGGGGCACAACTGCGGTATGTGCGGACGAAGGTCGAACGCGGACCTTGGCGAGGGATGGCGGCTGCGTTAACGTCGTCAAACCGGCCCCTGCCGCGTCCATGTCGATCTCCGGTACAGCGCAATGTCGTTCTGTCGTACTGCCGGCGCCCGGCGCCCTGGCGAGGAGGACCGCATTGACCCCCACTCCGACCGTGCCGCTCACGAGTCCGCCGTCGAGTCCACCCTCCACCCGGTCCCGCCGCCTGGTCGCGTTGCCCGCCCTGCTGGCGGCGCTGGCCCTGACCGCGGCCTGTTCCAACAGTTCGGGCGGCTCCGGCGGCGGTTCGGGCGGCGGGGGCGGGACACTGGCCGGGGACTGCGCCAAGTACCAGCCGTACGCGGGGCATTCGGGCAGCACGGTGACGGTGTTCGCGTCGATCCTCAGCCCGGAGTCGGACAACCTGGAGAAGTCCTGGTCCGAGTTCAGCTCCTGTACCGGCATCCGGATCAGCTACGAGGGCAGCAACGACTTCGAGTCCCAGCTGCCGGTCCGGGTGACCGGCGGCAACGCCCCGGACTTCGCGATCATCCCGCAGCCGGGCCTGCTGGCGCAGATGGTGAAGAGCGGCAAGGTGGCGAAGCCGCCCGAGCAGACCGTCGCCAACCAGGCGAAGTGGAGCCCGGTCTGGAAGACCTACGGCTCGGTGAACGGCACCTTCTACGCGGCGCCGATGAGCGCCAACATGAAGTCGCTGGTCTGGTACTCGCCGAAGGCCTTCAAGCAGGCCGGCTACGAGGTGCCGAAGACCTGGGCCGACCTGATGGCGCTCGGCGACCGGATCGCCAAGGCCGGCGGCGCCAGGCCGTGGTGCGGCGGCATCGCCTCCGGGACGGCCACCGGCTGGCCGGCCACCGACTGGCTGGAGGAGGTGGTGCTGGGCTCGTACGGCGGCGAGGTGTACGACCAGTGGGTGAGCCACAAGGTGAAGTTCTCCGACGAGAAGATCACCACGGCGATGAGGACCGTCGCGGACTGGATGCAGAACCCGGCCTGGGTCAACGGCGGCTACGGTGACGTGAAGTCGATCGCCACCACGACCTTCCAGGACGCGGGCGCGCCGATCCTCACCGGCAAGTGCGCCATGCTGCAGCAGGCCTCCTTCTACAAGGCGCAGTGGCCGAAGGACACCAAGGTCGGGCCGGACGGCGACATCTTCGCCTTCCGGCTGCCGGCGGTGAACCCGCAGGTGCCCAACCCGGTCGAGGGCGGCGGCGAGTTCCTGACGGCGTTCGCGAGCCGGCCCGAGGTGCAGGCGGTGCAGAACTACCTGTCCAGCCCGGAGTGGGCGAGCAGCCGGGTGAAGACGGCGAGCGGCTGGGTCTCCGCCAATCAGGGCGTGGACAAGAGCCTGTACACCGACCCGATCGACCGGCTCTCCGCCGACGCGCTCACCGACCCGGCGGCGACCTTCCGCTTCGACGGCTCGGACCTGATGCCGGCCGCGGTCGGCGCCGGGCAGGAGTGGAAGTCGCTGACCGCCTGGTTCGCCGAGGGCCAGTCCGTCCAGAAGACCGCCGCCGACATCGACGCGGCCTGGCCGCAGTAGCGGCCGCGGTCGTCAGGGACCACCTGCCGAGGGCGGTGCGGGGCCACCCACCCGCACCGCCCGCCCCCTTTCCCCCGGACGGGAGGACGCACCGCCATGTCCCTTTCCGGCTCCATCCCTTCAGGCGGCACCGCGCTGGCAGCCGGTGCCTGGGGCGACGCGGCCGTCAAGTTCGGCAACACCTTCGGTGCCGTCGCCGGCTTCCTCGGCATCCTGCTGCTGGTCTTCCTGGCCGCCGGGCGGGCTTCCGGCCGGCTCGCCCGCCCGCTGGCCGTCGCGGTGTTCCTCGGCCCGGCGGTGGTGCTGCTGCTGGTCGGCCTGGTCGTCCCGCTGGTCCGCACCGTCTACCTGAGCCTGTACGACGACGACAGCAGCCGGTTCGTCGGCGGCGAGAACTTCGGCTGGGCGTTCGGCACCGACTCGGTGCAGAAGATCCTGGTCACCACCCTGCTCTGGCTGGTGGTCGCGCCGCTGGCCGCGACCGGTCTGGGCCTGGTGCTGGCGCTGTTGGTGGACCGGATGCGCGGCCAGGCGGTCTACAAGTCGCTGATCTTCATGCCGATGGCGATCTCGCTGGTCGGCGCCTCGATCATCTTCAAGTTCGTCTACGAGTCCCGGGACTCCTCGCAGCAGCAGATCGGCCTGCTCAGCCGGCTCGCCATCGCCCTCGGCTGGGAGCATCCGCCGAACTGGATGCTCTCCCAGCCGCTGAACACCTTCCTGCTGATGGCGGTGATGGTCTGGGTGCAGACCGGCTTCGCGATGGTGGTGCTCTCGGCCGCGATCAAGGCGATCCCGGACGAGGTGACGGAGGCCGCCCGGCTGGACGGGGCGGGCGGGGTGCGGCTGTTCTGGTACGTCACCGTGCCGATGATCCGCACCACGGTGGTGGTGGTGCTCACCACCGTCATGATCACCACGCTGAAGGCCTTCGACATCGTCCGCACCATGACCGGCGGCAACTTCGGCACCCAGGTGCTGGCCAACGAGATGTACTCGCAGTCCTTCGTGCAGTTCAACACCGGGCGCGGCAGTGCGCTCGCGGTGATCCTCTTCCTCGCCGTGCTGCCGCTGGTGGCCTACAACATCGTCCAGCTGCGGAAGGAGCGTGGGGTCCGATGAGCGTGCTCCGTTCGGCCGGTGCACGGCGTCCGGCTGGTGCGTGGCGACCTGCGTGGCGTTCGATGGGAGCCTGGCGTTCGGTGGGTGCGCGTCCGCCGGCGGGCCTGCGGTCCGGGGGCGGTCCGGTCCGGGCGGCCTTCGGCAGCCCGCTCGCGTCGCTCTTCGTGATCGCGGTGACCGTCCTGTGGACCGTCCCCACCCTCGGGCTGCTCGCCACCTCGCTGCGTCCCAAGCAGGACGTCACCGCGGACGGCTGGTGGAACGTCTTCGTCCACCCCGACCTGGGCCTCTCCAACTACCACACGGTGCTGTTCGAGGGCGGCTCCGGCGTCTCCACCGGCCTGATGCCGTTCCTGGTGAACTCGCTGGCGATCAGCATCCCGGCGACGGTGTTCCCGCTGGTGCTGGCGGCGATGGCCGCGTACGGGCTGGCCTGGGTGCGGTTCCGGGGCAGCGACACGGTGTTCTTCGTGGTGTTCGCGCTCCAGGTGGTGCCGATCCAGATGGCGCTGGTCCCGCTGCTGAAGCTGTTCTCCGGCGGCGCGCACCTGGGCCCGGTGACGCTGATCCCCGCGGTGGACCTCAAGGGCACCTACGCGCCGGTCTGGCTGGCGCACACCATGTTCGCGCTGCCGCTGGCGGTCTTCCTGCTGCACAACTTCATCGCCCAGCTGCCGCGCGACCTGATGGAGGCGGCGGTGGTGGACGGGGCCTCGCACTTCAAGATCTTCCGCTCGATCGTGCTGCCGCTCTGCACGCCGGCGCTGGCCTCGTTCGCCATCTTCCAGTTCCTCTGGGTCTGGAACGACCTGCTGGTGGCGCTGACCTTCGCCGGCGGCACCCCGGAGGTGGCGCCGATGACCGTCCGGCTCGCCCAGCTGTCCGGCTCCTTCGGCGGGCGCTGGGAGCTGCTCACCGCGGGGGCGTTCCTGTCGATCGTCGTCCCGCTGGCGGTCTTCTTCGGCCTGCAGCGGTACTTCGTCCGCGGCCTGCTGGCCGGATCCGTCAAGGGCTAGCGGACGGATCCCGGCGACTCGCTGACCTGCCCTCATGTCGGGGGCGGGGCCTGGGGGCGCCTCTGTCACAGCCCTGTGACAGAGGCGCCCCGACATTTTTGAACTTGTTCAGAATGGTCTACAGTCTGCTGCAGTCGCGGCGCTCCGGGCGCCTGCCGGCGGACTGCCCCCAGGGCGGCTTCCGCATGCCCACCGACCCCGAGGGGGAACTCGTGTCAGGTCTTTCCATGCCCGCACCGGGCGACGGGCCGTCCGATCCCGGCACTTCCGGTCCGGCGGCATCCGGTCCGACGGCTTCCGCGCCGGGGGTCTCCGGTTCGGCAGCTTCCGTGCCGGGTGGTCCGGGGGCTCCCGCGTCCGGGCCCGGGGGGCCCGGCGCCGCTACCGCCGGCCCCGCGGATTTCGATCCCTACCGTCCGCCGGCCGGCCCGGCCAACCCCTACCGCCCGCCGGCCCGGCCGGCCCCGCGGCCCTTCCAGTGGCTGCGCCCGAGCGACCCGTCGGCCAAGGCCCCGGCCACGCCCCGGACACTGCTCGCCGCCCTGCTGACCGGCCTGCTGACGGCCTGGCTGCTGGGCGACGGCCTCGGCGTCAACCTGCTGATCTGCGGCGCAGCGGCCACCGTCGGGGCCGGCCTGGCCGCCTGGTCGGCGGGCCGGACGCTGCGCCCGTGGACGGTGGCCTGGAGCGTGCTCGCGCTGGCCATGCTGGCCGTCCCCGCGCTCTCCGACGCGGGCTGGCCGACCACCCTCGCCATCGGCTGCGCGCTCGCCCTGGCCTCGCTGGCTCTGCACGGCGGCCGCCGCTGGCCCGGTGTGCTGCTCGCGCTGCCCGGCATCCTCTGGCAGCTCGTGCCCGGCCTGCGCTGGGCCCGGGAGGGGCTGCGCAGTGCCGACCTGCCCGGCCGCGGCAAGGTGGTCCCGGTGCTCAAGGCGGTGGTGGTGGCCGCCGTGCTGCTCGTCGTCTTCGGCTCACTGTTCGCCAGCGCCGACGCGGCCATGGCGGACGTCCTGGGGAACCTCAGCCCCAGCATGAACGTCGGTGAGATCCCGCTGCGGGCGGTGCTGTTCCTCCTCGGCCTGACCACCGCCCTGGGCTTCGCCCACATCGCGGCCGGCCCGCGCCGCTGGGACCGCACCGTGGTCCGCCCGGGCCGCGAGCGCGGGCGCCTGGAGTGGGCGCTGCCGCTGACCGCGCTCAACCTGATGTTCGGCGCGTTCGCCCTGGTCCAGGCCGTGGTCGTGCTCGGCGGCCGGGACTCGATCATGGAGAACACCGGGATGAGCCGCTCCGAGTACGCCCGGCAGGGCTTCTGGCAGCTGATGGCCGTCACCGTGCTGACCCTGGTCGTGGTCGCCGTCGCCAAGCGCTGGGCGCCGCGCAGCACCGCGGCCGACCGCCGGCTGGCGCGGATCCTGCTCGGCGTGCTCTGCCTGCTCACCCTGGTCGTGGTCGCCTCGGCGCTCGGCCGGATGTGGTACTACGTCGACGCCTCCGGGCTGACCAGGCTCCGGCTCTGGGTCCTGGTCGTCGAGGTCTGGCTCGGCGTCGTCTTCCTGCTGCTGATCACGGCAGGGCTGCTCCGCTCCGGCGCCGCCTGGCTGCCGCGCGCCGTGGTGCTCAGCGGGATGCTGACCGCCGCCGTGTACGGACTGATGGGCCCGGACGCGATCGTCGCCGAGCAGAACGTCGCCCGCTTCGAGCGCACGAACCAGATCGACCTGCGCAACGTCCGCGACCTCTCGCTGGACGCCGTCCCCGCCCTGGACCGGCTGCCGCGCGTCGAGCGGACCTGCGCGCTGGAGAAGCTGTGGTTCGACCTCCCCGAGAAGGCCTCCCCCTGGTACGCCACCAGCCTGGCCGAGTCGCGCTCCCGGGGGATCCTGCTGGATCGCCCGCCGGTCGGCAACGGGAACTCGGCCTCGGACGCCTGCAGTAAGGCGGGGCTGCAGCGCGACTTCTTCGACGCGTACTGATCGTCGTTCCGCCGCGGTGGGGGCGGGGATGGGGACGGGGACGGGGCGGATGTGGCGAGGGCCGGCCGGGAGCGTGCTGCTCCCGGCCGGCCCTCGCCGCACTCGGCGCCGCACTCGGTGTCGTGCTCAGTGCATCGCGATGCCCGAGGTGTTCGACCCGAGGTCGTCGGCCTTGGCCTTGATCACGACGACCGCGATCACCAGCGCGAGGGCGGCGAGCGCCGCACCCACGATGAAGCCGTGCGAAATGCCCTGCGCGAGCACCTCGTTGGCCGCCCCCGTGCCCTTGGGGAACTCGTGCTTCGCCATGAACTCGGCCTGCTGCTCCGGCGTGGCGGTGGCCAGGAAGCCGGGCAGCTGACGCTTGCCCTCCTCGGTCGCGTAGTGCGCGAAGACCGTGGTCAGGATCGACAGGCCGAGCGAACCGCCGATCTGCTGCATCGAGTTGAGCAGGCCGGAGGCGGCACCGGTCTCCTCGGCGGCGATCCCCGCGACGGAGAGCAGCATCACCGGGACGAAGATCAGGCCCATGCCGAAGCCGAACACCACCGTGGGGCCGAGCACCCCGTCCAGGTAGCCGCTGTCCGAGCTCATCTGGGTCAGCCAGCTGAGCCCGACCGTCACCAGCAGTGCGCCGCCCGCCATGAACGGCTTGGGGCCGTACTTGACCTGGAGGGTGGACGCGACCTGCGCGGCGATGATGATCGACACGCTGATCGGCAGGAACGCGAAGCCGGCCTTCAACGGGCTGTAGCCGAGCGGCCCCTGCACGAACAGCGTGACGTAGAAGAAGATGCCGAACATGGCCGCGGCGATGCAGAGCATCATCACCAGACCGCCGGTGCGGTTCCGGTTGGCGAACAGGTGCAGCGGGGTGATCGGCTGCGAGGTGCGGTTCTCGATCACCAGGAACGCGGCGACCAGCAGCACGCCGGCGGCGAAGGAGCCGAGGGTCAGCGGGTCCGTCCAGCCGTCCGAGGCCGCGCGGATGAAGCCGTAGACCAGGCCGACCAGGCCGAGCGTGGAGGTGAGTGCGCCGGGAAGGTCGAAGCGGCCCTCGGTGCGCTCCGACTCGGCGATGTAGCGCGGGGCGGCGACCGCGATCAGGACCGCGATCGGCACGTTGACGAAGAAGACCCAGCGCCAGTCGAGGTACTCGGTGAGCACGCCGCCGGCCAGCAGGCCGATGGCCGCGCCCGAACCGGCCACCGCCGAGAACACGCCGAAGGCCTTGTTGCGCTCGGGCCCTTCCTCGAAGTTGGTCGCGATCAGCGCGAAGGCGGTGGGCGAACAGATCGCCCCGCCTATGCCCTGGAGCGCGCGGGCGGCCAGCAGCATGCCGCCGTCCTGCGCGAAGCCGCCCAGCAGCGAGGCCAGGCCGAACAGCAGTGTGCCGGCGACGAACACCCGGCGGCGGCCGAGGATGTCGCCCGCACGGCCGCCGAGCAGCAGCAGGCCGCCGAAGGTCAGCGTGTAGGCGTTGATCACCCACGACAGGTTGGTGGTGGAGAAGTCCAGCGCGTCCCTGATCTGCGGCAGCGCGATGTTCACGATGGTGGCGTCGAGCACCACCATGAGCTGCGTGGCCGCGATGACGGCCAGGGTGATGCCCTTGTTCCGGCCCGGGTCGCTCTGCGATGGCGAGTTCTTGCTGAGTGTGTCGGAGATAGCCAAGTTGATGCCCCCTGCTGGCTATTGCTTCGTATGCTGCGGACCCAGGGTCCGGTGTGGCTCGGCGGCGTCCCGCGAGCTATGAAGGAACGGGATCGTTCACTAAGCTGGACGATATCCTGAGCAAGATTGTGAACGCAAGCGTTCTCTAGGGTTGGTGACTATGGATCAGTTGGTGCGGCGCCAGGCGGCGATCAGGGCGACCGGCCGGACGGCGGAGCGGGCCGAGGGGCCTGCGGTCGAGCGGCCGGCGGAGCCTCCGGCCGCCGCCGGGGGGAGGGCTGCCGGACCTGCGGCCGCCGTTGTTCCGCCCACCCCGGTGGCCGTCCCCGCGCCGCTGTGCCCGATGAAGGCGGCCGCCGAGGTCCTGTCCCGGCCGATGCGCCGCCGGGGGAAGGAGTTGGAGCGGGCCATCTTCGAGGCCGCACTCGACCAGCTCACCTCCGGCGGATTCGCGCGGCTGACCATGGAAGGCGTCGCCGGAGCCGCCCGGACCGGAAAGGCCGCGCTGTACCGGCGTTGGGCGTCTAAGGTGGAACTCGTCATCGACGCCCTGGACTCCACTCTGCCACGCCCTGACGGCGCCCCGGACCTCGGGTCGGCCCGTGCCGAATTGCTGCTGCTCATCGAGGGTTTCGTCCACGCGATGGACTCCCGGGCGGGCGGCGCCGTGCAGGCGCTGATGGCCGAGCTGGACCACGAACAGGCCGTCTTCTTCAAGGACTTCATCGGCCAGCGGGTGCTCGAACCGACCAAGAACGCCATTCTGGACATTCTCGGCAGGGGTGCCGAGCGTGGTGACGTGCGCCCCGGTGCGGTGAACCCGCTGGTCGCCGACGTGGCGCCGGCGATGCTGCTGTACCGGGTGAAGAGCGGCGGTCGGCCGATCGGCCGCGGGTACGTGACCGAGCTGGTGGACGAGGTGCTGGTCCCGCTGATCCGCGCCTGAGCGGGTGGGGGTGCGGGTGGGGGTGCGGGCGGGGGTGCGGGTGCGTGGGGGGCGGGTGCCGGTGGAGGTGGTCGGGGCGGCCATGGGCGGGGCTTAGGCTGGAGGTTGCCCCAGCCGAAGGACACCGTGATGCCCATCGTCCCGCCGACGCACTCCGTCGAGCGCTCGCTCCGCCGGGCCGGCGCCAAGATCGTCGTCGGCCTGGACGAGGTCGGGCGCGGTGCCTGGGCCGGCCCGGTCACCGTCGGTGCGGCCGTCACCGGTCTGCGCAGGCCGCCCGAGGGGCTGACCGACTCCAAGCTGCTCACCGAACTGCGCCGCCAGGCGCTCGCCCCGGTGCTCGCCGACTGGGTCACCGCGTACGCGCTCGGTCACGCCACGGCGCTGGAGTGCGACGAGCTCGGGATGACCGCCGCGCTCCGGCTGGCCGCCGTCCGTGCCCTGGAGGCGCTGCCGGTGGAGCCGGACGCGGTGATACTCGACGGCAAGCACGACTACCTGGGCGGACCCTGGCGGGTGCGCACCGTGATCAAGGGCGACCAGTCGTGCATCTGCGTCTCGGCCGCCTCGGTGCTCGCCAAGGTGCACCGCGACGGGATGATGGCCGAACTGGGCGAGGCGCACCCCGCGTACGGCTTCGCCGACAACGCCGGCTACCCGTCCCCGGTCCACCGTGCCGCGCTGGAGGAGTTCGGCCCGACCGAACACCACCGGCTCTCCTGGGCGTACCTGGACGGGCTGCCCAGGTGGCGCCACCTGAAGCGGAACCGGATCGCCGACGGCCCCGCCGACGAACAGCTGACGCTCGGTTTCTGACGTTCCGTCGGGAATTGCCGGGGTGTCCGCGGGAGGTTCGCGGCGCCCAAGGGGTGGGGCGCCCGTGCGCGCCCGACCGGCATTTGATAGATATCCGGGTATGCCTGTCTTCCCCGAGGAGCCGGAGATTCACGAGAGCCTCCCGGGCCCCGGCGTTCCCTTCCCCCGCGAGTCGGACGCACAAGCCCTTCGCACCCCTGTCGCCGGCAGCCCGACCGCTGCCACACCCTCGACCGCGGCCGCACCGTCGGCCGCCACCACCGCACCGGCCACGGTGCCGGGGCCCCGTCCCGCGCCGCCGCGGCCGGCGCCGCCGCGCGCCGACCCCTCGGGGCCGCCGGCCCGCACGGCCCAGATCCCCAAGCCCGGCCCGCGCCGTGCGGCACCGGCCGCGCCGCAGGTCGCGGTCCAGCAGGTCGCCGCCACGGCGGCCCAGGCCGTGGACCGCGCCGACGAGACGGTCGACCTGCTGCTGGACTCCGGCCGCACCCCGGGCTCCGTCCTGGTGCTGACGGTCGGCGAGGCGCACCCGTGGCAGCAGCACGAGCTGTCCTTCGGCGAGGAGCGCTACTGGGCGCAACTCGCCGAGGGCGGTGACGTGTTCTACGCCGACGCCGGGCTGACCCGCCCGGTCCGCCGTGAGGTGGTCGTGCTGGTCGTCAACGGCGGCACGGCCGACCTCGCCGCCGAGGCGTACCGCAAGGCGCTCGGCCACGCGACCGCGCTCGTGGTGGTCTGCGGCGACGCGGGCCCTGCTGCGGCAGCCGCGGCAGCCGCAGCCGGAGCGCGCGCCGGCCGCCCGGTCCCTGCCTGAGTCCTGGCACACCGACCCTGAGTCCTGGTGCGTGCTGAGCCTGCGGGTCGGCCAGCCTGCGGGTCGTCGAGTCTGCGGGGCGGTCCGGGCCCGGCGCCGTACGGTGCCGGGCCCGGGCGCTCCGGGCCTGCCGCGGCATGCGGTCCGTGGGTGCTGCCACGGCCTGCCGCCCCGGTGGCGGTCGGGTCAGCGGGTACCGGTGCGCCGGGCCGGCTCGATGGCCGCGACCCGGGCCGGAGCCCACGGGAGCTCGGGCGCCCGGGGGCGCTGCGGCCGGTCGCCGTGCTGGCCGCGCTCCGCCGGCTGGCGCCGCGCCGAGCGGGGTGGCAGCTCCGTCACGGTGTGGACCGGGCCCTCCGCCCAGGATCCGGCGTGCGGATTGCGCCCGCCGCGCTCGTCGCCGAGGATCTGCCAGCCCGCCGGGGTCAGCGCGATGTACGAGCCGCAGCGCAGCCCGTGCAGCACGGCCGCGTCCTGCAGCGCCCACATCCAGGCGCCGTCCTGCTCCGTCCAGCCGGCCGTGCCCTCGCGGCAGCGCAGCAGCACGGCCGTCCGGGTGGGGGCGGCCTGCCGCAGGTCGTGCGGGGTGACCTGGCGCAGATGCGTGAGGATCGCGTTGCGGTGCTGCCAGCCGTCGGTGTGGTGGGGCCAGGGTGCGAAGGAGGCCGAGGCGGTGAGCCGGTGCGAACCGTCCAGCACGGCGACCACGACCGTGCCCGGCTGGGGCAGGTGGCGCTGGTGCAGTTCCAGGACGAACTCGCGCGGATCGCGCAGCAACGGGATCCCCGCGGCCGCCCACGTCTCCAGGTCGAGCAGCCGTCTGGGCGACGAGCTCCGGGCGAGGGGATACTGACCTCGGCCGATACCGTTGATCACGATCCTCCTTCCCGACCCACGGGCGCGCGGGTACTTGCGTACGCGAAAGTCCTGGTCCGTCGGACCGGGTTCCGGGTACCGTCCAATTCTCAGGGCAGATGGGGTGGAGCGGCAACGATGAAATGATGAACGCCGCCCGAAAGCCCACGTTCTGCCGGATATATCCCACGCCGGCGGGCGAGCCAGTCGGGTGGCGCCGGATCGTGATCCGGGCGGCCGTCCGAGGGTCTCTCCGCAGTTCCGGCAACATCATCGCCCCCCTCTCCCCGCTCGCGCCGCGCTGTGCGCGCCGGTGTACCGGTGATCCCCTCCATTACTCCATTCGAGTGATGACCTTCCGGCGGTCCGGTCCGGCCGGGCCTTCCGGTCCGGCCGGTCCCGTCCCGCCGGGTCAGCCCTGCACGGCCAGCACCAGCGGCAGCACCGCGCTCGCCCCGGCCTGCCGCAGCAGCCGGGCCGCCACGGTCACCGTCCACCCCGAGTCGACCAGGTCGTCCACCAGCAGCACCGGACCGCCCGCCCCGGCCACCGCGGCCGCCACCTCCGGCGGCAGGACGAGCGCGCCGGCCAGCGAGTGCAGCCGCTGGGCACTGTTGCTGCGCGCGCCGTGCGGGGGCCGCCCGGTCGCGTAGGCGATCTGCCCGAGCAGGGGCAGCCGGCCGATCTCGGCGATCCGGGCACCGAGGCTGCCGACCAGCTGCGGCCGGGTGGAGGAGGCCATGGTCACTACGCCGACGGGCCGGTCCAGCCGGGTGCCCTCGGTCGTCGCGGGACCCGCCCAGCCGCCGGGGCCGCGGGCCCAGTCGGCCAGCACCGCGACGAGGGCTTCCACCGCCTCGCCGGGGACGGGACCGTCGGGTGCCTGCTCGGCCAGCAGGCTGCGCAGCCGGTTGCCCCAGCCGATGTCGGAGAGCCGGCCGAGGGCCCGGCCGGTCTCGGCCTGCTCGCCGGCCGGGATGCGGCCCTTGAGCGGCACGCCCAGCGCGTCCATGCCGGTGGGCCAGAGCCGCCGCGGATCGAAGGCGACCCCGGGCCGGCCGAGCGCGGCCCGGGCCGCGTCCAGCGCCTCCGCGGAGACCTCCGCGTCGTGCAGCGGCCCGGCGCAGTTGTCGCAGCGGCCGCAGGGCGCGGCGCGGTCGTCGTCGAGCTGCCGGCGCAGGAACTCCATCCGGCACCCGGTGCCCGCCGCGTACTCGCGCATGGCCCGCTGTTCGGCCTCGCGGGAGGCCGCGACCTTGGCGTAGCGGGCGGTGTCGTACGCCCAGCTCTGCCCGGTGGCCGTCCAGCCGCCCTTGACCCGCCGCACCGCACCGTCCACGTCGAGGACCTTGAGCATGGTCTCCAGCCGGGCGCGGCGCAGGTCCACCCGGGGCTCCAGGGCGGCGGTGGAGAGCGGCCGGCCGGCCTCGGCGAGGGCGTCGATGGTGCGGCGGACCTGCTCCTCGGGCGGGAAGGCCAGCGAGGCGAAGTAGCGCCAGATCGCCTCGTCCTCGCGCCCGGGCAGCAGCAGCACCTCGGCCCGGTCGACGCCGCGCCCGGCCCGGCCCACCTGCTGGTAGTAGGCGATCGGCGAGCTGGGGGATCCCAGGTGCACGACGAAGCCCAGGTCGGGCTTGTCGAAGCCCATGCCGAGCGCGGAGGTGGCGACCAGCGCCTTCACCCGGTTGGCCAGCAGGTCGGCCTCGGCGGTCCGGCGCTCGGCGTCCTCGGTGCGGCCGGAGTAGGAGGCCACCGGGAAGCCCCGCTCGCGCAGGAAGGCCGTCACCTCGTCGGCGGCCGCGACCGTCAGGGTGTAGACGATGCCGGAGCCGGGCAGCCGGTCGAGGTGGTCGGCCAGCCAGGCCAGCCGGTGCGCCGGGTCGGGCAGGGAGAGCACGCCGAGGGTGAGGCTCTCGCGGTCGAGCGGTCCGCGCAGCACCAGGGCGTGCTCGTCGCCGGCGCCCGTGCCGAGCTGCTCGGCGACGTCGGCGGTGACGCGGGCGTTGGCCGTGGCGGTGGTGGCCAGCACCGGGACGCCCGGCGAGAGGTCGGCCAGCATGGTGCGCAGCCGGCGGTAGTCGGGGCGGAAGTCGTGGCCCCAGTCGGAGATGCAGTGGGCCTCGTCGACCACCAGCAGGCCGGTGGAGGCGGCGAGCTTGGGCAGCACCTGGTCGCGGAAGTCGGGGTTGTTCAGCCGCTCCGGGCTGACCAGCAGGATGTCCACCGCGCCGGCCGCGACCTCGGCCTGGATCGCGTCCCACTCGTCGGTGTTGGCCGAGTTGATGGTGCGGGCGTGGATGCCGGCCCGGGCCGCCGACTCCACCTGGTTGCGCATCAGGGCCAGCAGGGGGGAGACGATCACCGTCGGCCCGGTGCCGCGGGCCCGCAGCAGGGCGGTGGCGATGAAGTAGACGGCGGACTTCCCCCAGCCGGTGCGCTGCACCACGAGGGCCCGGCGGTGGTCGACGACCAGGGCCTCGATGGCCGTCCACTGGTCGTCGCGGAGCGTGGCGGCGGGGCCCGCGAGCTCGCGCAGGACGGCCTCGGCCCGTGACCGGACCTCGGCGCGGTCGGCGGCCGTGGCGGTGCCGGACGTGGCGGGGGCCCCGGTGTCGGTGGTGTGGGTCTGCGGCTGCTGCATGCCGTCCATGTAACCCCGAAGGGCCGACAACGGGCGAACGGCGGTGGCGCACGGCCGGGTGGGCCGGCGGTGCATTTCATCGGCTCTCCGGCTGAACGTCCGTCAAATGTCCCTCGGGGGAGTGGCGCTGGATGCCCCGAAAGGAGGAGGTTTTATCCACAGGCGGGTTTTATCCACAGGAAAAAAGAAGAATCCGGAGGCGCCGGCGAATTGCGGCAGTCTTCCGGCCATGAACAACGAACGCATCGCGCTCCCCTTCGGCCGGCCCTCCGGCCCGCGGCCGGTCACCATGCGGGGCCCGGCCGACATGGCCGAGCTGCTGCCCTACCTGCTCGGCTTCTTCCCCGACGACAGCATCGTCGCCGTCGGCCTCCAGGGGCCGGAGCTCCACCAGGGCGGGGTCATCCGGCTGGACATCCCGGAGTCGCCCGCCCAGTGGCCGGCCGTCGCCGAGGAGACGGCCGCGCTGCTCGTCGGCCTGTCCGAGCAGCGCGACCGCCGCCCGGCCCAGGTGCTCCTCTACCTCTGCCAGGACCCTGGCAACGAGCACGGCCCGCCCGTGCTCGACCGGCTCAGACCGCTCGCGTCGGAGCTGCGGGCGGAGTTCGAGAGCCGCGGCGTGGGGGTGAGGGAGTCGCTCTGCGTCTCGCTGGGCCGGTGGTGGTCCTTCCTCTGCCGCCGCGAGGGCTGCTGCGACCCGGCTGGCCACCCGGTCCGGCAAGCGCCCGACCCGGGGCCGGTGGCCGCGGCGGCCACCTTCGCCGGTCTGGCGCCGCGCGGCAGCCGCAAGGCGATCGTCGCCGGGCTGGCCCCGATCGGCCCGCCGGGTGCGGACGCCCAGCGGCAGGCGCTGGCCCGGGCCGAGGGCGGCGGGGGAGCCGGGCGGAACGGGCCGGTGCTCTCCCCGGAGCAGGGCGCCGAGCTGCTCGACCAGGCCGTGGCCGAGTTCATGGCCGGGGCCCGTGAGCTCGACGAGCACCGGACGGCCCAGCTGCTCTTCGCCCTGAAGGACCGGCGCATCCGGGACCGCGCCGCCGAGTACGCCCGGCCCGCCGAGCTCGCGCCGGCCCAGCGGCTCTGGCGCTTCCTCGCCCGGCGCTGCGTGCCGCCCTACACGGGCTGCGCCCCGCCCCCGCTCACCCTGCTGGCCTGGGTGTCCTGGGCCGCGGGGGACGTCGCGACGGCCCGGGTCGTGCTCGCCCACGCGCTCCGGCTCGATCCGTCGTACCTGCTGGCCCAGCTGCTCTACGAGTCGCTGAACGGAGGCGTCACCGCGGACGTGCTGCTGGCGCGGGCGGATGCCGAGCGCCGCCGGCGAACCGGAGCCGCGGAGGACGCCGGGGGTGCCGAGGGTGCCGAGGGCGTACAGCCGGGCGAGGGCGGTCCGGCCGGCGGCGCACAGCCCGGCCGGGGCGGCGAACAGAACCGCGACCCGGACGAGGACCAGGACCGGGGCGGAGGCCCCGACCAGGGCCGTGACGCGGCACCCGGCCCGGACGGTGGCCCGCCGGGAGGTTCGGGCCCCGCACCGGACCGGCCGCCCGCCCCGGTCCAGGCCAGGTCGCGGCGGCGGCGCGCCCGGCGGGGCCAGGCCGGTCCCGTCCCGTCGGCCGGCCCGGACACCGCACCGTCCGGCCGCCCCGCCGAGGGGCCCACCGGGCCCGGCGGGTCCGGCCCTGCCGAGGGCGGACAGCGGACGGACCTCCTCACGGGGTGTCGGCCGGCCGTGTCGAAGCGCCCCGAGCGCAGGCTGCGGCTGGGCCGCCCGTCGCCCTGGGCGCCCGTGCTGACCGGCGGGCCGCCCGACGGACCGGTCGGACGCCGGGGCCGCTGCCGGGGCGTCCGGGGCGCGGCGAGCGGATCCCGGCATGCCGGGTGACACCGTGGACACCGTGGGCGGCCGGGTACGCCCGGTCCGCCTGTCCGTCGGCAGGCCGGGGCGGGTGCTCCGGCCGGCCGACGGCACGGGGTGCGCCCTGGCCCGTGCCCGGGCCGCCGCCCGGTCGGCCCTCTCGCGGCTCGTCCGGCCGCGCCCTGGACGACCGGGGCCGTGGCGGCTACGCCTCGCCGTGGGCCATCGCGATCAGGCGGTCGAGCACCTTGCCGCCGCTCACCCGCACGCCGTCGTGCTCCCACTCGTTGGTGATCCACGTCCGCAGGCCCCGCACGGCGCGGGCGGTCTCCAGCGAGTCGGCGGTGTCGACGTACATGTCGTCGTGGTAGACCGCCGCCACCACGGGCACCTCGTTGGCGGCCAGCCGCGCCGGGTCGTAGAGGTCGGGCCAGTCGGTGCGGGCGGCGAGCAGGTCCGCGGTCTCCTTCAGCGGCCGCAGCGCCGGATCGGTGTCGAACATCCAGGGGTAGATCATCTCGCCGGTGAACAGCACCGGCGCCCCGGACTCCAGCGCCGCCCCGGCGTCGAACTCCGGGAACTCCTCGCGGACGCGCTCGGCCGACCACTCCGTCCCGGCCCGGTCCACCGACCGCTGCCCGTAGATCGACTCGTGCAGCGCGGCGTACAGCGGCCCCTCGGCGAAGGAGAGCTTCGCCTGCACACCGGCCAGGAAGGTGTCGGACAGCTCGGGACCGCCCGCACCGTCGATCCAGGCCTCCTCCAGCAGGTAGTGCAGGGTGCCGGAGCCGCTGCCGCCGCCCAGCAGCATCCCGAGGGTCTGGAACGCCTGGACCGTGAGCAGCCCGCCGCCGGGCAGCGTCGCGGGGGAGGCGGCCAGGTGCGCGGCGATCCGCCGCACCGCCTCGACGTCCTGCGGGTAGCGGGCGTAGTGCCCCTCGTTCTTGCGGACGACCCGCGGGTACGCGGCCCGGTAGACGTCCTCGGCCGAGCTGCGCAGGCCGGCCAGGCCGCCGGTGATGAAGGCCTCCTGCAGCCCCTCGGGCGCGATCGAGAGGTAGGTGAGGGTGCAGAAGCCGCCGAAGCTCTGCCCGAGCACGCTCCACCGGCGGTCCTCGCCGAGCAGCCGGCGGCGGATCAGTTCGGCGTCGCGCACGATCGAGTCCGCGCGGAAGTGCGCGAGGTAGTCCGCCTGCTGCCGGGCGTCGCCGCGCCGGGCGAGGCTCTGCCGGTTCGCGGGCGTGGACCGCCCGGTGCCGCGCTGGTCGAGCAGGAGCACCCGGTAGTCGTCGAGGGCGCGCTCCAGCCAGCCGTCGCGGCCGAGCGGGCGTCCGGCCTTGCCGCCGGGCCCGCCCTGGAGGAAGAGCAGCCAGGGCAGGTCGTCCCTCTCCCGGCCCGGGGCGACCACCTCGCGGGCGTACACCTCGATCTGCTCGCCCTGAGGGGCGGCGTGGTCGAGGGGCAGCTGGAAGACGTGGTCGGTCGTGACGATCCCGGGCAGCCGGCTGGCGGTGGACATACAACTCCTCGGTATGTGCAGGTCACAGCGGTCGCGCCGCCGCTCACGGTGTTGCCGGTGCGGGCGCCGCGACCCTCGCACCGTATCCTGACGGCCGTCGGGCACCGGCTCGGCGGCTGCCACCCGGGCCGCCCGCCGGCCGCACCGCCCACCCGCCGGGCACGACAGGCCCGGCCGACGCCCTCACCGGGTGCGGCCGGCCTCGGACGGCACCGGAACGGGGGCACAGGCACCCCGGTGACGGCGGCGGCACGACCGCCCGGCGCCCCGGGTGGCCGAGCCGAAGCTGCGCAACGGCCGTGACCTTCGACCGGTCGGCGGCGTTGACCCCGGGGGCACTGCGCCCGGACGGTCTCCGGGCTCCCGGAGACGGACGGAACCGCGGCGCGCCCGCGGCCGGTACGCCGGCAGCCGGGTACCTGCGGGCGAGGGGGCACCCGGCCGGGGGCCGCCCGCCCGACGCCGGTCCGGCGCACCGGACCGGTGGCCGGCTCCCGGGCAGAGCGGGCCGGGCGCGAGGCGGGGCCGGTACCCGAGCGGTACCGCGCGCCGCATGGCACGACCCGGCACCGGGTACGGCCGGACACGGCACACACGCCGACGGGGACCCCCGCCGGCCAGGCAACATCAGCACGCGATCGAGCATGCTCGCGGCCCACCGGCCTGACCGGCCACCGGACCGCCGAGGGGAGGAGAGTCCGGTGACCGCCATGAGGCCACCACAGGCGGCCGTGCCGGCCGAGAGCGTGGTCGGCGCGCCGCCGAGACCCGCCGGCCGGCC
>NZ_JBEYVJ010000042.1:0-38857 GCF_040643935.1 Kitasatospora sp. NPDC047058
ACCGGGACAACGACCTCGACGACTTCGTCAACCGCATGTGCCTGGGCGACGCCCGGATGTTCCTGCCGGGCCTGAAGCGCGGAGGTGAGTGCGCCGGGGACGGCGGCCAGCCGCTCGCCGGCCAGGATGACCGCGCCGGGGGTGCGCAGCAGCTCGGCGGCGCGGCCGGCGTCGTCGTTCAGCGGCTCGTCGGCGGCGAGCGCGGCCAGCCACTCGGCCTCGGTGCCGGGGGCCGCGGGCAGCAGCGCACCACGCAGCTTGGCCAGGCCCCGGGAGGCGTAGGCGGCGATCGAGTACACCTTGAGGCCGCGGGCCCGGGTGGCCTTGCGCAGCCGCAGGAAGACGATCGGCGACTCCTCCTCGGGCTCGAAGCCCGCGAGCAGGACGGCCGGTGCGGCCTCCAGGCCCTCGTACGTCACTCCGCCGCCGTCGAGGTCCGTGCCGCGGCCGGCGACGGCGGCGGCCAGGAAGTCCGCCTCCTCGCCGCTGTGCGGGCGGGCGCGGAAGTCCACGTCGTTGGTGCCGAGCACCACCCGGGCGAACTTGGCGTAGGCGTAGGCGTCCTCGACGGTGACCCGGCCGCCGGTGAGCACGCCGGTGCGGGCGCCGCGCAGGCCCTCTGCGGCCTTGGCCAGCGCCTCCGGCCAGGAGGCGGGGACCAGCTCGCCGTCCTGCCGGACGAGGGGGGTGGTGAGCCGGTCGCGCTGCTGGGCGTAGCGGAAGGCGAACCGGCCCTTGTCGCAGTTCCACTCCTCGTTGACCGCCTGGTCCTCCCCCGCCAGCCGGCGCAGCACCTTGCCGCGCCGGTGGTCGGTGCGCTGGGCGCAGCCGGAGGAGCAGTGCTCGCAGACGCTCGGCGAGGAGACCAGGTCGAACGGGCGGGAGCGGAAACGATAGGCCGCCGAGGTGAGCGCGCCGACCGGGCAGATCTGGATGGTGTTGCCCGAGAAGTACGACTCGAAGTCGTCGCCCTGGCCGGTGCCGACCTGCTGCAGGGCGCCGCGCTCGACCAGGTCGATGAACGGGTCCCCGGCGATCTGCTGCGAGAAGCGGGTGCAGCGGGCGCAGAGCACGCAGCGCTCGCGGTCCAGCAGCACCTGCGTGCTGATCGGGACCGGCTTCTCGTAGGTGCGCTTCATCCCCTCGAACCGGGAGTCGGCGTCACCGGTGGACATCGCCTGGTTCTGCAGCGGGCACTCGCCGCCCTTGTCGCAGACCGGGCAGTCCAGCGGGTGGTTGATCAGCAGCAGCTCCATCACGCCGCGCTGGGCCTTCTCGGCCACCGGCGAACTGAGCTGGGTGCGGACCACCATGCCCTCCGCCACCGGGATGGTGCAGGAGGCGACCGGCTTGCGCTGGCCCTCGATCTCGACGATGCACTGCCGGCAGGCGCCGGCCGGGTCGAGCAGCGGGTGGTCGCAGAAGCGCGGGATCTGGGTGCCGATCTGCTCGGCGGCCCGGATCACCAACGTCCCCTTGGGGACCTGCACTTCGACGCCGTCGATGGTGAGCGTGACCAGCTCGACCGCGGGCTTGTCGCCCGTGTCGCCCGTGGAGGTGGATGGCTCTGTGATCGTCACGCGTGCACCTCCCTTTCGGTGGCGGACTGGTGGCCGGGGCGGGGGCCGTCGGCCCAGACGGTGGAGGCGGCCGGGTCGAACGGGCAGCGGCGCTCGGCGAGGTGCTGCTCGTACTCGGCCCGGAAGTGCTGGAGCGAGGAGACGATCGGGCTGGCCGCACCGTCGCCGAGGGCGCAGAAGGACTTGCCGTTGATGTTGTCGGCGATGTCGAGCAGCTTCTCCAGGTCGCCGTCGACGCCCTCGCCGGCCTCGATCCGCTTGAGCAGCTGGACCAGCCAGTACGTGCCCTCGCGGCACGGGGTGCACTTGCCGCAGGACTCGTGGGCGTAGAACTCCGTCCAGCGGGTCACCGCCCGGACCACGCAGGTGGTCTCGTCGAAGATCTGCAGCGCCTTGGTGCCGAGCATCGAGCCGGCCGCGCCGACGCCCTCGTAGTCGAGCGGGACGTCGAGGTGCTCGTCGGTGAACATCGGGGTGGAGGAGCCGCCCGGCGTCCAGAACTTGAGCCGGTGCCCGGGCCGGATGCCGCCGCTGATGTCCAGCAGCTGGCGCAGCGTGATGCCGAGCGGGGCCTCGTACTGGCCGGGGTTGGTGACGTGGCCGGAGAGCGAGTAGAGCGTGAAGCCGGGGGACTTCTCGGTGCCCAGGCCCTTGAACCACTCCTTGCCGCGGGCCAGGATCGGCGGCACCGAGGCGATCGACTCGACGTTGTTGACCACGGTCGGGCAGGCGTAGAGGCCGGCGATGGCCGGGAACGGCGGGCGCAGCCGGGGCTGGCCGCGGCGCCCCTCCAGCGAGTCCAGCAGCGCCGTCTCCTCGCCGCAGATGTAGGCGCCGGCGCCGGCGTGCACGGTGATGTCGAGGTCGGTGCCGGAGCCGAGGACGTTCTTGCCGAGCAGCCCGGCGGCGTACGCCTCGGCGACCGCGGCCTGGATCCGGCGGAGCACCGGGACGACCTCGCCGCGCAGGTAGATGAACGCGTGGTCGCAGCGGATCGCGTACGAGGCGATGATCATGCCCTCGATCAGCGCGTGCGGGTTGGCGAACATGAGCGGGATGTCCTTGCAGGTGCCCGGCTCGGACTCGTCCGCGTTCACCACCAGGTAGTGCGGCTTGCCGTCGTTCTGCGGGATGAACTGCCACTTCATGCCGGTGGGGAAGCCGGCGCCGCCGCGGCCGCGCAGGCCGGCGTCCTTGACCAGGGCGATCACGTCGTCCGGGGGCATGGCGAGGGCGGCCTTCAGGCCCTCGTACCCGGAGTGGCGGCGGTAGGTGGCGAGCGTCCAGGGGCGGTTGTCGTCCCAGGACGCGGAGAGCACGGGGGTGAGCAGCTTCTCGGCCGGCTCGGCGGAGGTCATCACGCTTCGGTCCCTTCGTGGCCGGTGCCCTCGGGGCCGGTGCCCTCGGGGCCGGTGGCCTCCGGGCGGGCAGCCTCGGGGTCGGTGCCCTCGGCGTGGTCGGCCTCGGCGTGGTCGGCCTCGGGGCGCGTGCCCTCGGGGCGGGTGCCCTCACGGCCGGGTCCTTCGTGCCGGGGCGAGACGACGCGGGTGCCGCCGGTGCCCGGCAGGGCCTCGCCACGGGCCAGCCGCAGGCCGGCCAGCGACGGCTCGCCGCCCGCGCCGGACTCGTCCACGGCGCCGGGACGCTCGTCGGGGAAGCCGGCCAGGATCCGGGCGGACTCCTTGAAGCTGCAGAGCCGGGCGCCACGGGTGGGGCGGACCTCCCGGCCCGCGCGCAGCCGGTCGACCAGCTGCCGGGCGCTCTCCGGGGTCTGGTTGTCGAAGAACTCCCAGTTCACCATCACCACGGGGGCGTAGTCGCAGGCGGCGTTGCACTCGATGTGCTCGATCGAGATCTCGCCGTCCTCGGTGGTCTCGTTGTTGCGGATCCCGAGGTGCTCCTGGAGCTCCTCGAAGATCTGGTCACCGCCGAGCACCGCGCACAGGGTGTTGGTGCAGACCCCGACGTGGTACTTCCCGGCCGGCCGGCGCCGGTACATGGTGTAGAAGGTCGCGACGGCGGTCACCTCGGCGGTGGTGAGGTCCAACTGCTCGGCGCAGAACCGGATGCCGGTCGGGCTGACGAAGCCCTCCTCGGCCTGCACCAGGTGCAGCAGCGGGAGCAGCGCGGACCGGGCCACCGGGTAGCGGCCGATCAGCTCGGCGGCGTCGGCGGCCAGGCGGGCGTGCACCTCCTCGGGGTACGGCTTGGCCGGCAGTGCCGGCAGTCCGAGTTCCACATTGCTCACCGGTCCACGCCTCCCATCACCGGGTCGATCCCGGCCACCGCGACGATCACGTCGGCGACCTGGCCGCCCTCGCACATCGCCGCCATCGTCTGCAGATTGGTGAACGACGGGTCCCGGAAATGGACCCGGTACGGGCGCGTCCCGCCGTCGCTGACCACGTGCACGCCCAACTCGCCCTTGGGCGACTCGACGGCCGCGTACGCCTGGCCGACCGGGACCCGGAAGCCCTCGGTGACCAGCTTGAAGTGGTGGATCAGGGCCTCCATCGAGGTGCCCATGATCTTGCGGATGTGGTCGAGCGAGTTGCCCATCCCGTCCGGGCCGACGGCCAGTTGGGCGGGCCAGGCGATCTTCTTGTCGGCCACCATGACCGGACCGGGGCGGAGCCGGTCCAGGCACTGCTCGACGATCCGCAGCGACTGGCGCATCTCCTCCAGCCGGATCAGGAAGCGGCCGTAGGAGTCGGCGCTCTCGGCGATCGCGACCTCGAAGTCGTAGTCCTCGTAGCCGCAGTACGGGTCGGTCTTGCGCAGGTCGTGCGGCAGACCGGTGGCGCGCAGGATGGGGCCGGTGGCGCCGAGTGCGAGGCAGCCGGGGAGGTCGAGGAAGCCGACGTCGACCAGGCGGGCCTTGAACACCGGGTTGCCGGTGGCCAGCTTGTCGTACTCGTGCATCCGCGAGCGGAGCGTCTTCACCGCCTCGCGGATCTGGTCGACGGCGCCGGGCGGGAGGTCCTGGGCGAGGCCGCCGGGGCGGACGTAGGCGTGGTTCATCCGCAGGCCGGTGACCAGCTCGAAGACGTCCAGGATCAGCTCGCGGTCACGGAACCCGTAGATCATCAGGGTGGTGGAGCCGATCTCCATGCCGCCGGTGGCCAGGCAGACCAGGTGCGAGGAGATCCGGTTGAGCTCCATCATCAGCACCCGGATCACGCTGGCCCGGTCCGGGACGTCGCCGGTGATGCCGAGCAGCTTCTCGACCGCCAGGCAGTAGGCGGTCTCGTTGAACAGCGGAGTCAGGTAGTCCATCCGGGTCACGAAGGTGGTGCCCTGGACCCAGCTGCGGAACTCCATGTTCTTCTCGATGCCGGTGTGCAGGTACCCGATGCCGCAGCGGGCCTCCTTCACCGTCTCGCCGTCGATCTCCAGGATCAGCCGCAGCACGCCGTGGGTGGACGGGTGCTGGGGGCCCATGTTGACGATGATGCGTTCGTCGTCGGCCCGGCCGACCGCCTCGACCACCTCACCCCAGTCGCCGCCGGTGACGGTGAAGACCCGGCCCTCGGTGGTCTCGCGGGCCGCCGCGTGCTGGGCCTCCTCCTGCCCGGACTCCGCGTTCTGCGGCCCCGGGTCCTGCGGTCCCGAGTGCTGCGGTCCCGGGTCCTGCGGTCCGGAGTTCTGGGCCCCTTCGTAGTGCTGAGTACTCATCAGCTGTACGACCTCCGCTGGTCGGGTGCCGGGATCTGGGCGCCCTTGTACTCGACGGGGATGCCGCCGAGCGGGTAGTCCTTGCGCTGCGGGTGCCCCAGCCAGTCGTCCGGCATCATGATCCGGGTCAGCCCGGGGTGGCCCTCGAAGACCAGGCCGAAGAAGTCGTAGGCCTCGCGCTCGTGCCAGTCGTTGGTCGGGTAGACGCTGACCACGGACGGGATCCGCGGGTCGGAGTCCGGCGCGGTCACCTCCAGCCGGATCAGCCGGCCGTGGGTGATCGAGCGCAGGTGGTACACGGCGTGCAGCTCGCGGCCCTGGTCGCCCGGGTAGTGGACGCCGCTCACGCCGAGGCAGAGCTCGAAGCGGAGCGCCGGGTCGTCGCGGAGGGTGCGGACGGTCCGCAGCAGGTGCTCGCGGGCGACGTGGAAGGTGAGCTCGGAGCGGTCGACGACGGTCTTCTCGATCACGTCCGCCGGGTCGAGACCCTGCTCCTCGAGCGCCCCCTCCAGCTCGTCCGCGACCTCGTCGAACCAGCCCCCGTACGGGCGCCGGCTCGCGGGCGGGAGGGCGACCGGGGCGGTGAGGCCGCCGAAGCCGGAGGTGTCACCGCTGCCCTTGGCGCCGAACATGCCCTGGCGGCGGCCGACCACCTCGACCGGGATCTCGCGGACCGGCTGCTCGCGCCGGGTCTCGGGCACCTGGTCGTTCATCGCAGCAGCCCCCGCATCTCGCTGACCGGGGTGGCCTTCAGCGCCAGCGCCTCGCCCAGCTCCTCGGCCCGGCGGCGGTTCGCGCCCAGCGGCTCGTGCTGGATCTTGTCGTGCAGCTTCAGGATGGCGTCCATCAGCATCTCCGGGCGGGGCGGACAGCCGGGCAGGTAGATGTCCACCGGGACGATGTGGTCGACGCCCTGCACGATCGCGTAGTTGTTGAACATCCCGCCCGAGGAGGCGCAGACACCCATCGAGATGACCCACTTCGGGTTGGCCATCTGGTCGTACACCTGGCGCAGCACCGGGGCCATCTTCTGGCTCACCCGGCCCGCCACGATCATCAGATCGGCCTGCCGGGGGGAGCCGCGGAAGACCTCCATGCCGAACCGGGCCAGGTCGTAGCGGCCGGCTCCGGTGGTCATCATCTCGATCGCGCAGCAGGCCAGTCCGAAGGTGGCCGGGAAGAGCGACGCCTTGCGCACCCAGCCCGCGGCCGTCTCCACACTCGTGAGCAGAAAGCCGCTCGGCAGCTTCTCCTCGATTCCCATCAGATTCCTCTCAATGCCCTCGGTGCCCTCAAGTCCTCTGGTTCGTCCGGCCGTTCGGGCTCGTCCGTCGGTCCGGGCTTGTCCGCCCGTTCACAAGGCCGGCGGCCGCCCCGCGCTCAGTCCCACTCCAGGCCGCCGCGGCGCCAGACGTAGGCGTAGGCGACGAAGACGGTGGCGATGAAGAGGAGCATCTCGACCAGGCCGAAGATCCCCAGGGCGTCGAAGCTCACCGCCCACGGGTAGAGGAAGACGATCTCGATGTCGAAGACGATGAAGAGCATCGCCGTCAGGTAGTACTTGATCGGGAACCGACCGCCGCCCACAGGCTGCGGGGTCGGCTCGATGCCGCACTCGTACGCCTCCAACTTGGCCCGGTTGTAACGCTTCGGGCCGGTCAGTGAGGCCATCACGACGGAGCCGACCGCGAACGCCGCCGCGATGGCACCGAGTACGAGGATCGGCGCGTAGGCATTCATAGCCCCCGCTCCCTCCGTCCAGTCGTCCTTGACTGCAGATCGGAACCGACGGGTCACGCTGTGGTGGACCCGCGTTCCAGTTCCCGAGATCCACCTCATGTGAGGCAGTTCACAAAGCCTGGAACGAGCGCATCCTATGCCCGTCGGCTTGTGATCTGCGACACGCAGTTCGCCGGGATCTTTGTGATCTACGCCACCCCTGGAATGGTGGCGAAAGCGAACATGCCCAGAATTGTCAACGCAAAGGAGTCAAATGGTCACAACTAGTCGCATTCCTCTGCGAAGCGGCTGGTCAGAGCCACGCTCCTATATCAACTATGCTCCGCCGAGAGCAAATTTCCGGGCGTCATGTTGACGTGTTATAGCGCCTCACTCGGAGGGGTGGCGGGACTCCGAACGCCTGCTTGACCCTTCGTTCACAAGCGCGCGAGGGCCGCCGGAGGTGGGGCGGGACGACGGTGCGGCCGGGTGCTCAGGCCCCGGTTTCCCACACCCAGGCGGCGATGCCGACGCGGTTCCGGGTGCCGAGCTTCCGTTGGATCGTGGCCAGGTGGTTCTTCACCGTCCCGGCGGTGATGAACAGCTCCGAACCGATCTCCGCGTTGGTCGCCCCGCCGGCGACGAGCTGGGCGATCTCCACCTCGCGCGGAGTGAGTTCCTCGATCAACGCCGGGCGCTGTTGGTCCTGCGCGCTCCGCGAGATCGTCCGTTCCTGCTTCTCCCGCTCCGGCCCCTGGCCGTAGCCCTGTCCCCGTCCGTGCCCGTGCTCCTGCGTCTGTCCCGGCCCCTGCGCCTGGCCCTGGCCCTGGCCCGACAGCTGCCGCAGCAGTCGGACGGTGACCTGCGGGCTGATCAGTGCGTCCCCGGCAACCGCAGCCCGGACGGCCTCCGCAAGCAGCGCCGGCCCCGAGCGCTTCAGCAGGAACCCGGCCGCTCCCGCGTGGATCGCCGCGTGGACGTACTCGTCCAGGTCGAAGGTGGTCACCACGACCACCCGGAACTCCCCGGCCAACCTCCGGGTCAGCTCCAGCCCGTCCAGCCGGGGCATCCGGATGTCCGCGAGGATCACGTCCGGCTTCAGCCGGCCGGCCTCCTCCACCGCCACCTCGCCGTCCTCGGCCTCACCCACCACCTCGATGTCCGGCTGCGCGTCCAGAATGATCCGGTACGCACTGCGGATCGCCTCGTCGTCGTCCGCGAGAAGGACCCGGATGCTCATCGACCCTCCAGTGGCATCGTTGCCGTCACCCGCCAGCTGTCCGCACCCGTCCGGCCGGAGGCCAACGACCCGCCCAGCGCCTCCACCCTGGCCGCCAGCCCGGCCAGTCCGCTTCCGCCCCGACGGGCCTCGCCCAGCCGCGGCCCGGACGGCTGCGGGCCGCCACCGTCGTTCTGCACCGTGACCTCCAGCCGCCGCCCTTCGCGCCGCACCCGGACGTCCACCACACGTGCGGCGGGTGCGTGCCGGCGGACGTTCGTCAGTGCCTCGACCACGATCCGGTACGCCGTCGCCGCCACCTCCCGGGGTATGCCGGGCTGGTCCGGCGGGACGTCCAACCGCACGGTGGCGCCGCCGGACTCCGCGAACCGGTCGGTGAGGGCGCCGAGTTCGGCCAGGCCGGGCTGCGGTCCCCGTTCTGCACCGTCCGCCTCCTCGCCGCGCAGCAGGTGGACGGTCCGGTCGAGCGAGGCCAGCGCCTGCAGCCCAGCCTTCTCTATCCGCTCGAACAGGGCCGCGGCCCGGATCGGGTCGGAGGCGGCCAGCACCATGCCGGCCTGCGCCTGAGCGACCATGCCACTGACGTCATGCGCGACGAAGTCGTGCAGGTCATGGGCGAGTTCGAGCCGCTGGGCGCGCCTGGCGGCGGCCACCGAGCGGCGCCTGGTCTCGTCCAGCCCGCGCAGGTACAACCCGGCCAGCACCGCCGGCAGTGCGAACACCGAGCCGAATCCGAAGAGCGTCAGCGCCTCTCCCGGCCCGACGATCACCGCGAACCGGGACGGCCAGAGCGCGACCGCGCCGCCGATCGTCCAGGCCGCCGCCGCGGACCGCCGCCCGTCCTCGGCCCGCAGCGCCAGCAGCAGGAGCAGGAGCAGGAGGGCGAGTTCGAGCAGGCCGACCACGCCGGGCCAGCGGTCGGATTCGGCCCACCGGCCCGCGGCCCAGACACCGGCCGTGGCAACCACGGAGACCACCCCGGCCGCACCGGCCACCGCCACCACCCCGTACCGCGCCCGCACCGCCCAACCGAGCAGCACGACCGCCGGGACCGCCAACGACAGGATCTGACTCATCGTCGCCTCCTTCCTGATGTCAGCGTACGGACCCGGCCGACCGGCCACCTGTGCCGATCGGCATATTTCCGCACGCCTGTTGAGCAGCAGGAACAGCCCGATCGGCACTGCCTCCCGGTGCGGCCGACCGCCAGGCTTGAACCGTCGGACCGGCCACCGGGGCCGGCCGGGAGGGAGTCCACCACCATGACCGTCACGACCGCTGCCACAGCACCGTCGACCACGACCGGCGCGGCGGCCCCCGTCGCCCGGGGCGCCCGGCCGGCCACCACCGCGGCGCCCGCCCCGCGCTGGGCCGAGCTGGCCGCCCGGGCCACCGTCTGGACCACCGTGCCGTCCGGGCTCTGGCGGATCGCGTTCGGCCTCGGCATCCCGGTCGGCTTCAGCGGTGAGTTCGCCGAGGCGGCCGCCCGGCACAACCCCGGCTGGGGCACCGCCTACGTGGTGGTGCTGAGCGCCCTCGCGGAGACGCTGGCCTTCCTCACCGTCGGCCTGGTCCGCCCGTGGGGCGAGGTGGTGCCGCGCTGGATCCCGCTGATCGGCGGCCGTACGGTCCGCCCGCTCGCCGCGGTCGTCCCGGCCGCCGCCGGCTCCGCGGTGCTGACCTGGCTCGGCATGACGGCCCTGTTCGGCGGCTGGCAGAGCAACATGAGCGATCCCGACGCGCCGCACGGCGTGGCCGGTCTCGTCATGACCCTCTGCTACCTCCCGCTGGTCGCCTGGGGCCCGCTCCTCGCGCTCGTCACCTTCGCCTACGCCCGCCGCACCCTGGGGCGCCGGTGACGAGGGCGGCCGGTCACACCGGGGCGGGTTCCGCCGCCTCCTGTGCCGTCCGCGCCGCGTCCCGGCCCGGGTCGGCGGCGGTACGGCGGCCCCACTCGGTGGCCACCAGGACGAGGGCACCTCCCAGCAGGGCGAGCGGCCGGAGGTGGTTGCCGGCCAGGGTGATGCCGAAGGCCGCGGCCCAGAGCGGTTCGGTGCCGAGCAGCAGGCTGACCCGGGACGGCGAGGTGGCGCGGACGGCCCACATCTGCACGAAGAAGGCGAACAGCGTGCAGAGCAGCGCCAGATGCAGCAGCCAGGCCCACTGGGTGGGCCCGTACGAGGCGGCGACCGTCCACGGCAGCGGTCCGACGAACGGCGCGACGACGGCGAACACCAAGGTCGCGGTCGCCAGTTGGACCCAGGTGAGGGCCAGCACGTCGGTGTCCCGGATCGACCGGAGGCGGGACGTGGTCAGCACGTTCGCGGTCCGCACCACCGCTGCTCCCAGGACCAGCAGGTCGCCCGGCGACGGGGCCTTCAGCCCGTCGCCTCCGGTCAGCAGCGCGACTCCCAGCACAGCCAGTCCGGCAGCGGCAAGGAATGCCCGCGGCAACGGCGTCCGAGCGAGCGCGCTCTCCGCGAGAGGAGTGAACACCATGGTGAGGCTGATGATCAGGCCGGCGTTGGTGGCCGAGGTGTGCACCGCACCGTAGGTCTCCAGCAGGAAGACACCGCCGAGCACCAGCCCGAGGAGCGCACCACCAGCCCATTCGGCCCGGCACATCCCCCGCAGCCCCCGCCAGGCGACCACCCCCAGCACCGGCAGGACGAGGCCGAAGCGCAGCACCAGCATCGCCACCACCGTCCCCGGCTCGGCCACCCGCTGGACGGCGAGAAAGCTCGACCCCCACACCACCGCGACCAGCAGAACAGGCACATCACGCAGGAAGGACGACGAACCGCGCATGAACAGGACCCCTCCGGAGCGAACGGAACCGACGAGGAGATTCCCGTACGACGTCGGACGGATCTCGGGCCAGGGGAGGCCCCCCACCAAGGGCCCGCCATCTTCGCGCACCCGATAGTCGGCGATCAACGGTTTTCGAATGCCGGACGCGGGCCGCCATCCCGGCCACCGTCAGCGGGCGATCAGGCCGTTGGCCTCCGCAATGGCCTCGATGTCGGCGGGCGTACCGGCCATGATGGCGCGGACGTGCTCGGTGACGAGCTCGACCGGCCAGTCCCACCAGGCGGCGCGCAGCAGGCGGTCGACGTCCGCCTCGTCGAAGCGCCTGCGGATCGGACGGGCCGGGTTGCCGCCGACGATGGTGTACGGCTCGACGTCGGCGGTGACCACGGCACCGGCGGCGATGATCGCACCGTCGCCGATCCGCACGCCGGGCAGCACGGTGGCCCCGTGCCCGAACCAGACGTCGTTGCCGACCACGGTGTCACCCCTGCTGGGGAGACCGGTCACGATGTCGAGGGTCCGCTCGGTCCAGCTGCCGCCGAACATGGTGAACGGGAAGGTGGAGACCCCGACGGTGGGGTGGGCGGCACCGGCCATCAGGAAGCGGGTCCCGGTGGCGATCGCGCAGTACTTGCCGATCACCAGCTGCTCGGGGCCGTAGGCGTAGAGCACGTTGCGCTCCTCGAAGCGGGTGGCGCCGTCAGGGTCGTCGAAGTAGGTGTACTCGCCGACCTGGATCCGCGGGTCGGTGACCAGCGGGCGGAGCAGGACGACGCGGTCGTGCCCGGCGAGCGGGTGCAGGGCGGTGTGGTCGGGGATGGCGGCGGTCATGAAGCTCCTTGACAACTCAACAGTGAACGACGCGAGGAGCGTCGATGGATTCGAGCGGCGGGCCCGGCGGAGCGGCCGGCCACTCGAAATGCGACTGAAGTCGCATTAAGATGAGGATGACATGGTGCCATCGCCATCGCAAGCCTTAACGCGACTGGAGTCGACTTTGAACGAGGAAAACCGGACCCCCACCCCCCGACCCGGCGGGCGCAGCGCCCGGGTGCGCGCGGACGTCGTCGCCGCCACGCTCGCCGAGGTCACCGAGAAGGGGTACGACGGGCTGACCGTCGACGCGGTCGCGGCCAGGTCCGGGGTGCACAAGGCCACCCTCTACCGCCGCTGGGGCGGGGTGGACGGCCTGATCGCCGAGGCACTGACCTCCTCCGCCGACCAGCCGTGGCCGCTTCCCGACACCGGCGAGCTCGTCGGCGACCTGCGCCTGATCACCCACGAGGTCTTCGCCGTCTTCACCGATCCCGAGCTGGGGCCGACCCCGACTGCGCTCATCACCGCCGCCCAGCGCTCCGACGTCGGAGCGGCCGCCCTCCGTGCTTTCTTCGCCGCCCGCCACCGGCAGGCCGCCGAGGTGGCGGAGCGGGCCGTCGAACGCGGCGAACTGCCCGCCGGCACCGACGGCACCGAGGTGATCCGGGCCGCCACCGCGCCGCTCTACTACCGACTCTTCGTGACCGGCGAACCCCTGGACGCCCGCACCGCCGAGCGGGCCGCCGACATCGCCGCCCTCGCCGCCCGCTCCGGCCTGTTCGCCCCGGAGACCGGCTGACCCCGCACACACGGCGTCCACCAACGCCCCCGCGCGCAAGCCCACCCATGCCGCCGCACGGGCGCACCGCCCGCACCGCGCGCCCCGCCGTCTATCGCATCCACCCCGCGCCGTGGATGATGTCGCCATGACAACACTGCCGTCCACCACCCCCCGGAAGGCCCGTCACGTGAAGCGCAAGCACTGGGCGTTGCTCGCCGTCGCCACCGTCCTCCCGCTCGTCGCCACCACCGGCACCGCCGCCGCGGCCACCCCGCCGACCACGCCGGCGCCGGCCACACCCACCACCTGCACGTACACCCCGGCGGTGCCCGCCGACAACTTCAAGGGCATCCCGGTCTTCGACGCCAGAAAGGCCGCCAAGCCGTACAGTGCAACGCTGAAGACCAGTCAGGGCGCGATCACCTTCCAGGCGCTGACCGCAGAGGCGCCCTGCACCACGTTCTCGTTCCGTTTCCTCGCCGAGCACGACTACTTCGACCGCAGCCACTGCCACCGCCTCACCACCCAGCGGATCTTCGTCCTGCAGTGCGGCGACCCGACCGGCACCGGAAGCGGTGGCCCCGGCTACTCCTTCCCGGACGAGAACCTGACCGGCGCCACCTATCCCGCCGGCACCGTGGCGATGGCCAATGCGGGCCCGAACACCAACGGCAGCCAGTTCTTCTTCGTCTGGAAGGACACCAAGCTCTCCCCCGCCTACACCCCGTTCGGCCGGGTCACCGCGGGCCTCGACGTGCTGCAGAAGATCGCCGCCGGCGGCGAGGACGACCAGAACAACCCGGGCGACGGGTTCCCGAACCTTCCGGTGAACATCCGCAACGTCCGGATCAGCACCCGCTGAGCGCCTGAACCACCCCGCCGCGCTCCCGTACGGTGGCAGCACCACATCGAGGCCGTACGGGAGCACAGCGCATGGACAGCAGGATCTGGGAGAGCGTCGAGCACGTGGTCGCCTGGCTGGACGAGGAGAGCCGGCTCTCGCCCCAGGAGGAGCGGTTGCTCCGGATCATCAAGCTGTCGGAGGAGGTCGGCGAGGTCGGCGCCGCGGTGATAGGCGCCACCGGGCAGAACCCCCGCAAGGGCGTCACCCACACCTGGGAGGACGTCCAGCACGAGCTGTGCGACGTGGTGTTCTCGGCGCTGATCGCCCTGCGCACGCTGACCCCGGACGCCGCCCGGGTCTTCGCCGAACGGCTGGCCTACGTCGAGCAGCGGTCGGCAACCAGCCGCCGGGACGACTGAACCGCACCGGGACCGCCTCGCGAGCCGGCCCCGTCCACCCAACTCCTCATCGGCCAGCCACAATCGGCTGAACGCCCAACGCCTAACGCCCAACGCCCAACGCCCAACGCCCAACGCCTGCAAGCCGATCACCCGGAACCCTACGGCGCCAGAGCACGTCCCCCACAGAGGGACGACGTTTCCGAGCAGAGGGGGCTCAGAGTTGAGCGGATACATTTCGGAACCCGAACGGCTACCGGTGCAGGCCGGCCGGCTGGACGAGGCGGCGCGGAAGCTCACCACGGCGAACACCGGGTTCGGTGAGTCTGACGCCACCGCTCGCCGCCACGCCGACTGGAGGGTCGGCGGCTCGCTCGGCGGCTGCGCCACCCGGTGGGAGGCGGAGACCAAGCGGACGATCGAGGCAATGCGGCAGCTCGCACAGGGCCTGCGGGTCACGGCGGACAACTACAACCGGCAGGAGGACGCCGTCGCCGACGGGCTGCGCCGCGCCGCCACGCTGCTGGAGGGGAACGGCTGATGCCGCCTGCCGACAACGACGGCCCCGACGGCCGCGACAAGGTGGTCACCCCGGGACACGAACGCCGCTTCGACAAGCCGGTCACGGTGCCCCAACTGCGCGCGTGCTCCCCGGACGCCTTCCACCGGGCCGCCGAAGAGTGGGACAAGCTGTCCTCAGCCGCCGCGGAGGCGCGCTTCGAGGCGGTCGACGTCCTCTCGACGCTCCAGGAGGGCTGGAGCGGCGAAGCAGCCGAGCTCGGACGCCGCTCGCTCGCCGACCTGATCGACGAACTATCCATCGCCGAGCAGGAGATGGAGGCCGCGAAGCTGACCCTGGGCAACGCCGCGGACGGCCTGACGCTGGCCCGGCGGTGGATGGCGGAGGCCGACGACCTCGCCCGGCAGCACGGCCTCTCGGTCAAGGACGACGGCGACATCGAGTTCCCGTCCTGGGCCGGCCACACCAACGACCCGGACGGTCAGGCCGAGGCACGGAACCTGGCCACCGTCGCCGGGGACGTTCGCAACCTGGTGAAGTCGGCCCTGACCTACGCAGCCGACGTCAGTGACACTGCCGGGAACGAGCTCGACCGCATCAGGGCGTCCGTCGACTACGACCGGCTCGACCAGTGGACGACCCGGGTCGTCGGCGAGGACCTCGCCGCTGCCCGGGACATGCGCAAGGTCTTCAGTGGCGAAGGCGGCGTCCTACTCCCCCCAGACCCGTATGACCGGGGCGCCGGAGCCTACAACTCCGAGGAACCGACCGACCGGGACCGCAAGCTCGCCAACACCCTGGGCGCGGGCATGATCGGTCTGCCCTTCCAGTCCGGCGACGTCAACGCGAGCGCCACCATGGCGCACTACCTGTCCGGCACAGGGGAACCGCTCGGGCTCGACGTCGAGGACATGCTGAAGGACATCCCCGACTTCCAGGACAGCGTCAACACCACCCTCGACGGCAACCTGCCCGGCTGGCAGGCCGAGGCGCTCGCGGAGTACCGGCGGACCGGCAAGCCGGTCACCCTGGTGCAGCAGACCGGCTGGCAGCCCATGTCCGCTACGCCGGAGAGCAGCAAGGACTGGTTCTACGCGGTGGGCTCGTTCCACTACAACACGCAAGCGAAGATCGAGGTGAAGCCGACCAGTCCGGGCGCCCCGCCGGAGGTGACGGTGACCTACCAGACCCATGTCCGGGACCGGTACAACTGGGACCACGGCAAGTCGACCGAGGTGCCGGGCATCGGCATCGTGACCGATGACGACATGCAGCGCCTGCACCGGACCGGCTTGGCCCAGGAGTTCGACATGGGCGGCAACAGCGACATGCGGACCAGGAAGCTCTGACCCGATGACGACCCCACCAGCGCCATCACGGCCGTCATCACCGTCACCTTCGCATCCGCCGCGGCCGGTGGTGCTGCGGTGGCTGCTCGCCGGGTTCCTCGGGCTGTGCGTGGTGTTCACGGTCTCGGTGGTCGCGTGGGGTGTGGTCGCGCTGACCCGGGACCACACCCGACCGGAGACCGACCTGAGCCGGGCCGAGCGACTGGCGGGGCTGAGCGACGAGCAGCATCCGGGGAAGGGGCGGTACTACATCGCAGCGGACGCGGTGCTCGCCCGGGCGCCGGACGGCACGGCCACCGGCTATCTGCACTACCGGCTGGGCGGAGGCATCGACGTCAACGTGGAGGACTTCCTGCGCACCTACGACCTTCCGCAGCCCGGCGGCCCGGCGCCCCTGCCGGAGGACCTGAAGGCTGCGCTGCCCGGCGACGAGCCTGCCGACGCGGCCCTGCTGCCCGGGGATCCGGGCAGCAGCGGCCACCGTCAGGTCTGGGTGGTGCCATCGCCCACCGGCCTCCAGGGCGCCGGGGACATCTACGTGCGCGCCACGGGCTGAGCCGCCGCCCGCACCGAACCCCTACCCGGCTGAACCCGCACCCGGCCGGTGAACCCCGTACCCGGCCGGGCCCACCCCGGCCGGGCGGCCGCCGGAGGCGCGGCCGCGGGCCGGCGGACGTCAGGCGTTCGGGGCGACCTTGGCCAGGCCGTTGATGATGCGGTCCATGGCGTCGCCGCCCTGCGGGTCGGTGAGGTTGGCGAGCATCTTGAGGACGAACTTCATCAGGATCGGGTGGGTCAGGCCCCGCTGGGTGGCGAGCTGCATGACCTTGGGGTTGCCGATGAGCTTCACGAAGGCGCGGCCGAGGGTGTAGTACCCGCCGTAGACGTCCTTGAGGATGCGCGGGTAGGCCTGGAGGGCACGCTCGCGGCCCGCCTCGGTGACCCGGGCGTGGGCCTGGACGATGACGCCGGCGGCGATCTGGCCGGATTCCATCGCGTAGGCGATGCCCTCGCCGTTGAACGGGTTGACCATGCCACCCGCGTCGCCGACCAGCAGCAGGCCGCGGGTGTAGTGCGGCTGCCGGTTGAAGGCCATCGGCAGGGCGGCGCCGCGGATCGGGTCGGTCATGTTCTCGGGGGTGTAACCCCACTCCTCCGGCATGCTGGCGCACCAGGCCTTGAGCACCTCGCGCCAGTCCAGCTCGCCGAAGGCCGGCGAGGAGTTGAGGATGCCGAGGCCGACGTTGGAGGTGCCGTCGCCCATGCCGAAGATCCAGCCGTAGCCGGGCAGCAGCTTCCGCTGACCGCCCCGGGTGTCCCACAGCTCCAGCCAGGACTCGAGGTAGTCGTCGCCGTGGCGCGGGGAGGTGAAGTACGTCCGGTAGGCGACGCCCATCGGGCGGTCCTCGCGGCGGTGCAGGCCCATGGCGAGGGAGAGCCGGGTGGAGTTGCCGTCGGCGGCGACGACCAGCGGAGCGCGGAAGGTCACGGCGCGCTTCTCGTCACCGAGCCGGGCGGTGACACCGACGATCCGGCCGGTCCGGTCGTCCAGCACCGGGCCGCTGACGTTGCACCGCTCGTACAGCCGGGCGCCCGCCTTCTCGGCCTGACGGGCCAGGAGCTCGTCGAAGTCGGCGCGCTTGCGCACCAGGCCGTAGTCGGGGAACGCGGACAGCTCCGGCCAGTCGAGCTCCAGCCGGACGCCGCCACCGATGATCCGCAGGCCCTTGTTGTGCAGCCAGCCGTTCTCGGTCGACACGTCGATGCCCATGTCGACCAGCTGCTTGGTGGCGCGCGGGGTCAGGCCGTCGCCGCAGACCTTCTCGCGCGGGAACGAGGTCTTCTCCAGCAGCAGCACGTCCAGACCGGCCTGGGCGAGGTAGTACGCGGTGGTGGACCCGGCCGGGCCCGCGCCGACCACGATGACGTCCGCGGTGCTCTCCACGGGGCTGTCCGGCTTCGTCAGGTCGGCTGCGGTTTCGGACACGGTGGGCACTCTCCTGGAGCTGCGGCTGGGGGACGGCGGCTGTCCCCCGCAGTCTAGTTGCCGTCCCGGAGCCGGATCCGACGGCGGCACCCGCCCCGGCCCCTGCGGCCGGGCACTCGGAAGCGGGCGCGCGGGCCCCTTCCCCGCGCGCCCCGGCCCCGCGTCAGGAGACCTTGTACGCCCGGTGCAGCGCGACGATCCCGCCGGTGAGGTTGCGCCAGGCGACCTTGGACCAGCCGGCCTCCTGGAGCTTCGCTGCCAGCGCGGGCTGGTCCGGCCAGGAGCGGATGGACTCGGCGAGGTAGACGTACGCGTCCGGGTTGCTGCTGACCGCGGTGGCGACCGGCGGCAGCGCGCGCATCAGGTACTCGGTGTAGACCGTGCGGAACGGCGTCCAGGTCGGGGTCGAGAACTCGCAGATCACCAGCTTGCCGCCGGGCTTGGTGACCCGGAACATCTCCCGCAGCGCGACGTCGGTGTCGTGCACGTTGCGCAGGGCGAAGGAGATCGTCACCGAGTCGAAGGTGCCGTCGGCGAACGGGAGGCTGGTGGCGTCCCCGGCGGTGAGCTGCAGCTCGGGGTGGCGCTTCTTCCCCTCGCTGAGCATGCCGACCGAGAAGTCGCACGGGACGACCTTGGCTCCGGCCTCCACGAAGGGCAGGGAGGAGGTGCCGGTGCCGGCCCCGAGGTCGAGCACGAGGTCACCCGGTCCGGCGGCCACCGCCTCGGCCACCGCCCGGCGCCAGGCGCGGGCCTGGCCGAGGGAGATCACGTCGTTGGTGCGGTCGTACTTCGCCGCGACGTCGTCGAACATGGCGGCGACTTCGTGCGGCTGCTTGTCCAGAGAGGCTCGGGTCACGCCCCCATTGTTCACCCTGACACCGGCCGCCCGGGCAAGGGGGCACACCGGACCCCCGCCCGGCCCCACCTCACACCGGCCCGCCCCGTCGCCGCGCGACCGGTCCGGACCCCGCTCAGTGGTGGCCGCGGCGCCCGCCCGCACGGCGCTTGCGGCGCGAGCGCTTGCCCTGGGTTATCGCCGGCATCCCGTCCGGCAGGGCCCCCGTGGCGAGCGCGACGGTGGTGGCGAACCGCCCCTGGCCGGTGCGGATGGCGAGCGCACGGCGGTGCCGGCGGATGCGCAGCACGCAGACCAGGAAGAGCAGCCCGGCCACCGGCACACTGATCCGGGCCAGGCCGACGCCGACCGGCTGCGGGTAGGTGTCGCCGCAGATCCGGACCGCGCCGGGGTCGTCTGCGGCGTGTTCCAGGCAGACCGCGTCGCCGACCTTGGTGCCGTCGGCCAGCGGCAGCGCGGCCGCGGTGTGGGGCTGGCCGGCGGCCCGGTAGCTGACGGTCGAGTACGAACCGCCGCCCGTCGGCAGCTGGGTGACGACGCCGTCCACTCTCACCGGGTGCGCACCGATCCGGTCGGCCTGCTCGGCCTGACGCCAACCGAGCAGGCACATGCCGACGGCCAGCACGGCGCTGAGCACGGCGGTGAGGTACCAGCCACGGCCCAACCGCGGGGAGCGCGGCGGGGGGACGGTCGCGGATCGCATGGTTCCTGTCCTGGCTTGCCTTCGGGGTCTGGGACGGGCCCCGCCGCCCGCGGGGGACGGGCGGTTGTGGTGAGGGTACGGAGTGAACTGACCGGGATCGTATCCGCTGGCGGGCCCTCAGGTCACGACGAAGGGTCAATCAGACCATATGGTCGGCGGCCGAGTTCGGCAGTACACGGAGGAAGTCCGGTGCGCCACAAAGGAGTCGGACTACCCGCGAGTACCGGACCGTCAGCGCCGCCGGTGGACCAGCCGCCCGGCCAGCACGGTGGCCAGCGAGCCGCCGGGGCGCGGCACGACGTCACCGGGGTGCGGCGCCACATCACCGGGGCGCGGCGCGGGATCGCCGGCACCCCCGGGAGCACCGGACAGCCCGAAGACCGCGAAGTCGGCCGGGCCGCCGACCGACAGCCGGCCGTGCACCGCCGCCGCGAGCGGCAGCACGGCGAGCGGATCCAGCGGGCCCTCCGTCCCGGGCGTGCCGGGCAGCGCGGTCAGCCCCGAGCGGGTCACCGCCGTCCGCACCGAGGCGCGCTCGAACGGCCCGGCCACCGCGGTCACTCCGAAGCCGAGCATCCGCTGCAGTCCGCGCCGTGCGCTCGCCCCGCAGCGGGTCTCGTCGGCCGACTCGGGCAGGCCCCCCGGCACCGGCGCGTCCCCGATCTCCTCGCGGGGATCGGGGTGGTACGCGCGTTCCAGCAGCCAGTGCCCGTACGGGTTGCGCAGGCCGGGCGTGAGCAGGGCGTCGCCCCAGTCCCGCAGCCGGGCCTGCGGGTGGGCGGCGGCCAGCTCGGCGTACGGGCCGAGGCCGGCGATCCACCCGTCCTGCACCAGCACCGCCCCGTCGGCGAGCGACGGGGCGGTGGGGTCGGCGGGATCGGGCAGCACCAGGGCGGCCCGGTGGAGGGTCAACACCGCAGCGGGGCCTCAGGCGTTGTCGAGGATCTTCAGCTCGGGGTGCGCGGTGCCGCCCTCGATCGCCGTGGAGGCGATGTGCGAGGCGACCCGCGGGTCGACCGGGTCGTTGGCCGGGTCGTCCAGCACCCGCAGGTGCTCGTAGGTGGTCGAGCGCTGGGCCGGGACGCGGTCGGCGGCCCGGATCAGGTGGATCAGTTCGCTGAGGTTGGAGCGGTGCTTGGCACCGGCCATCGAGACGACGTTCTCCTCCAGCATGACCGAGCCCAGGTCGTCCGCGCCGTAGTGCAGCGACAGCTGGCCGGCCTCCTTGCCGGTGGTCAGCCAGGAGCCCTGGATGTGGGCGACGTTGTCGAGGAACAGACGGGCGATCGCGATCATCCGCAGGTACTCGAAGACGGTCGCCTGGGTCGACCCCTTCAGGTGGTTGTTCTGCGGCTGGTAGGTGTACGGGATGAAGGCCCGGAAGCCGCCGGTGCGGTCCTGCACCTCACGGATCATCCGCAGGTGCTCGATCCGCTCGGCGTTGGTCTCGCCGGTGCCCATCAGCATGGTGGAGGTGGACTCCACGCCCAGGCCGTGGGCGGCCTCCATGATCTCCAGCCAGCGCTCGCCGGACTCCTTGAGCGGGGCGATCGCCTTGCGCGGCCGCTCCGGCAGCAGCTCGGCGCCGGCGCCCGCGAACGAGTCCAGGCCCGCCTTGTGGATCCGGGTGATGGCCTCCTCGATCGAGACGCCCGAGATCCGGGACATGTGCTCGACCTCGGAGGCGCCCAGCGAGTGGATCACCAGCTGCGGGAAGTCCGCCTTGATCGCCGAGAACGCGCGTTCGTAGTACTCCACGCCGTAGTCCGGGTGGTGCCCGCCCTGGAACATGACCTGGGTGCCGCCCAGTTCGACCGTCTCCGCGCAACGGCGCAGGATCTCGTCGAGGTCGCGGGACCAGCCCTTGTCGCTCTTCGGCGCCACGTAGAAGGCGCAGAACTTGCACGCCGTCACACAGACGTTCGTGTAGTTGATGTTGCGCTCGATGATGTACGTCGCGATGTGCTCGGTGCCGGCGTAGCGACGGCGGCGCACCGCGTCGGCGGCGGAGCCGAGCGCGTGCAGCGGCGCCGAGCGGTAGAGCTCCAGCGCCTCCTCCGGGGTGATCCGGCCGCCGGCGGCGGCCCGGTCGAGCAGGGCCTGCAGGTCGGTGCTGGGCGCATCGAGGGTGGTCGCTGCGAGCTCGGACACCTGGCGGCCTTCTCTCTGTCGGGTACTGCTGCGTGTTCCAGTGCCTCCGGAGGCTTCCGGGTACGGCCGAACCAGCCTACGCCAGGGCATTCCGGCCGCCGCGTCAGCCCGCTGCCTGCACCGCGTCGTCCGCGCGCGACCGCCTCAGTCCTTCTTCCGCAGCACCACGAACCGTTCCGGCTGGGTCAGGTCCATGCTGTAGCGGAGGCTGCCGTCGGGCAGCATCATGACCTGGGGGTAGGACACCCCGTCGGGGGTGCCGCACCTCTCACCGGGCGAGGAGCCCGTCACCTTCGACGCGTAGGTGACCAGGCTCTCGTCGGCGTCGGTGAGCGTCCAGGCGCCCTCGCACCAGGTGCCGGCCTTCGGCGTCTCGGTGCGGATCCTGCTCTTCTGCTGGCTCGGCGCCGACTGGGCGATCGTGAGGGTGACGGTGGTGACGTCCCCGTTGGCGGCCTGGCGCTCACCGGTCCACGTCCCGAGGAACTTCGCGGGAATGATGCCCGGCCCCGGGTCCGTGGGGGACGGATGCGGCGCGGGGCTGTCGTCGGCCGGATCGGACGCGTCGTCGGTCGGCTCGGGGCTCTTCGAATCCGGGGCGCCGGGCCCCGTGCGGCCCCCGGTCGGGACGGTCTTCGCAGGTTTCGACGTGGTGGCGGACGCGCCGGCCTGCCGGTCGTCGTCCCGCAGCCGCTCGGTCAGCAGGTACCCGCCGCCCAGCAGCAGCACGACGACAAGCACGCCCGCCAGGGCGCCGTACCCCCGTCGGCCGCGCGGCCGCTGCGGGTGCGGCACGTGGCCCGGCACCGGGGCCAGGGTCTGAGCCTGGGTCGGGCCGTACGGTCCGACGGGCCCCGAGCCCGGCGGGCCGAAGCCGGGGGGAACCGGCGGCCCGAACCCGGGCGCACCGGGAGCACCGGGAGACCCGGCCGCGCCGTCGCCCGGTGCGGCCTTCGCCGCCTCGGCCGCTCGCGCCGCCCTCGCCGCCTCGACAACCGTCCAGCCTCCCGTGGACGCATGGGCTGCGGGAGCCGTCGTCGGGGCCGACGCCACGGGGGCGGTCGCCATGGGGCCGGTCGTCACCGGGGTGGCCCGGGGCGGCGTGGTGGGGGCGGCCGGGGGCGGAGTCGCGGGCGCGGGCCCGGACCGGGGCGCAGCCGCCGGAGCTGCGGGAGGAACAGGAGGACCATCGGGAGCAGGGGAAGCAGGGGAAGCAGGAGAAACAGGGGCAGCAGGGGCAGCAGGGGCAACAGGGGCAACAGGGGCAACAGCAGAAGCAGCGGCCGCAGGCACGGCAGGCGCCACGGTCGGCGGCGCCGGCACGGTCGCCGGAGCCGCCGTTGCCACCGGCCCGGCCGTCGGTGCAGCAGCGCCACCCCTCGCGGCCTCCCCCGCCCCTGCCTCCCGTTCCCCCTCCAGGTCCAGCAGTTGCACGGCGCTGCGCCCGACCGCCGCCGCCAGCGACGCCGGCAGCCAGTTGCCGTGTGCCAGCCGGGCGGCGGCCTCGCCGTCGCCGTCCAGGCGCTCCCGCAGCTGCCCGGGCGTGGGACGGGCGGCCGGGTCCTTGGCCAGGCAGTCGCGCACGATCACGCGCAGCGGACCGGCCAGCCCGGAGAGGTCCGGCTCCTCGTGCAGCACCCGGTAGAGCAGGACAGGAGCGCTCACCCCGGAGCCGAACGGCTGAATGCCCGTCGCCGCGAAGGCGAGCACCGTGCCGAGCGAGAAGACGTCGCTGGGCGGCCCGGCGGGCAGCCCGCTCGCCTGTTCGGGTGACATGAAGCCGGGCGAGCCGAACACCTGGCCGGACTGGGTGAGCACGGTGGCGGAGTCCAGCGCCCGGGCGATGCCGAAGTCGATCAGCCGCGGCCCGTCCAGGGTCAGCAGCACGTTGGAGGGCTTGACGTCCCGGTGCACCAGCCCGAGGCCGTGCACATGGGTGAGCGCCTCGGCGAGCCCGACGCCGAGGGTCCGTACGGTCGGCTCGGGAAGCGGTCCGAACTCGCGCACGGCGTCGCCGAGCGCGGGTCCGGCGACGAAGCCGGTGGCGACCCAGGGGTGGCCGCCCTCGGTGTCCGCGTCGAGGACCGGTGCCGTCCAGGTGCCGCCGACCCGCCGCGCCGCCGCGACCTCGTGGCGGAACCGGGCCCGGAACTCGGCGTCCCCGGCCAGGTCATGGCGGACCACCTTGACGGCGACGGTCCGCCCGCCCGCGGTCCGCCCGAGGTAGACCCGGCCCATCCCGCCGGCACCGAGCTGCCGCAGCAACCGGTACTCGCCCACCTGACGCGGATCGTCCGCTGCCAGCGGCTCCATGCCCCCACGCTCCCCTCGACGCCCGACGCGGCCGGCCCCGCCTCACGCGTCCCGGTCCAGACGCTATCGGTCCATGGCCTTCCACGGACCGAGATCATGGTCACGAAATGATCGTCAGATCATCGCAGGGCCAACGCGATCAGGCTCGCGTGCTCCCGACCCGGCGCCAGCGCGCTTCCCTCAGACTGCTGCCTCACTCTGGCTCACGACTGCCTCATGGCTGCCTCGGAGCTTCCTCGGAGCATCGTCGGCGCTCGCGCGAAGCTCCCTCAAGGCGCCGTCAACGCGCCCTCAGCCCGGCTTCCGCAACGTCCCGGACGGGTTCCCGGCCAGCGGGTCGGCCGAGGTGAAGCGGATCGTGCCGTCCTTCTGCAGGGTGAGCGTCTCCGCGTTGGAGCCGCCGGTGCACGCGCCGGGGAAGGAGGAGCGGACCAGCCGGGAGGTGAAGACCAGCTTCTCCTCCGACGCCGAGTTGAGCGTCCACGCCCCGTCGCAAGCGACCGAGATCAGACCGGTGACAGCGGTGCGGCTGGTGGTGTTCTCCTGCCCGATCGCGGCCGGGCCGACGGTGAGCGTGACGGTGCCGGCGGGCAACCCCTTCTCGGTCGTCATGCCCCCGCTCCAGGTGCCGAGGAAGCGCGCCGGCACGAGGCTCGGGCCGCCCGACGCGGCATTGGTGGGCGCCGCGGTGGTGGGCGTTGCGGTGGTGGCAGGCGCGGAGGCGTCCGAGGCCGAGGTCGCGGATGCCGAGGCCGCGGGCGGCGGCTGGGTGACGCCGGTCGCGGCGGTGGACGCCGAGGTGTCCGCGATCACCTGGCCCGACGAGTCCGTCCACCCGAAGAGACCGAACTTCACGGCGGCGAAGCCCAGCACGGCCACCGTCACCCCCACGACCGCCACCACCCGACGCATCTGCCGCCGGTCCGGCCCCGTCCGCCCCGCGGACGGCACGGTCGCCATCGACGGCACCGGCTGCCCCACCGAGGCCATCGAAGCCCCTGCGGCCACCGGCGCCCCTGAGGCCACCGGCACCACCGGCACCACCGACTGCGCCGGGAACGCCCGGTCGACCGGCATCCCCTCACCCACCGTGGGAGTCCACACCGGAGGCGTCGCGCCCAGCGACGCCCCCGCCGGAGCAACGGCCGGAGCAACGGCCGCCGGCCCTGCCCCGCTCGCCCCTCCCCCTGCCCCGCTCGCCCCTCCCCCGGTCCGGTCCCCTTCCTCCTCGCCCTCCAGGTCCAGCAGCCGGACGGCGCTCCGCCCCACCTCCGCCGCCAGCGCGGACGGCAGCCAGCCACCGCGCCCCAGCCGGACGGCCGCAGCGCCGTCGCCGTCCAGCCGCTCCCGCAGCTGCCCGGGCGTCGGACGGGCGGCCGGGTCCTTGGCGAGGCAGTCGCGCACGATCGCACGGAGGGGACCGGTCAGCCCGGAGAGGTCGGGCTCCTCGTGCAGCACCCGGTAGAGCAGGACGGCGACGCTCACGCCCTCCCCGAACGGCTGAATGCCCGTCGCCGCGTACGCGAGCACCGCGCCGAGCGAGAAGACGTCGCTGGGCGGTCCGGCGGGCAGCCCGTTCGCCTGTTCTGGTGACATGAAGCCGGGGGAGCCGACCACGTACCCGGACTGGGTGAACCCGCTGGTGGAGTCCAGCGCCCGGGCGATGCCGAAGTCGATCAGCCGCGGCCCGTCCAGGGTCAGTAGCACGTTGGAGGGCTTGACGTCCCGGTGCACCAGCCCGAGGCCGTGCACATGGGTGAGCGCCTCGGCGAGCCCGATCCCCAGGCTGCACACCGCCTGCTCGGGCAGCGGCCCGAACTCCTTGACGGCGGCGCCGAGCGCGGGACCGGCGACGTAACCGGTGGCGACCCAGGGGTGCCCGCCGTCGGTGTCCGCGTCCAGCACGGGTGCCGTCCAGGTGCCGCCGACCCGCCGCGCCGCCGCGACCTCCTGGCGGAACCGGGCCCGGAACTCGGCGTCCTCGGCCAGTTCGCCGCGCACCAGCTTGACCGCCACGGTGCGGCCGCCGGCCGTCCGGCCGAGGTAGACCCGGCCCATCCCGCCCGCGCCGAGCCGGCGCAGCAGACGGTACTGGCCCACCTGACGCGGGTCGTCCGACCCCAGTGCCTGCATCCCCCGCACGCTCCCCTCACCCGCTCGCACCGGCAGTGCCACCACCGGTGTCGGGTGCAGACGCTACCGGGCGGCGGGGTCGGGAACTGCCACAACCTGTGACAATTCCCGGAGAGAGCCGGACCATGACCGGCAGGCCCGCCCACCGCCGGCCCCGAGCCCGCCGAGGCCGGCCCGCCCCTGCCGGGGACAGGCCACCCCGGAGCGTCAGTCCATGGCCCGACCGTCAGTCCACAGCCTGACCGTCAGTCCACAGCCTGACCGTCAGGCCACGGCCCGGGCGTCAGGCCACGACCGACGCGGCCACGGGCTCCAGCAAGCGGAGCTCGACGTCCGGCTCGAAGCCGCTGTCGTGGGCGACCCGGCGGGCGAACTCGGCGACGCCGGCCAGCTGCCGCTCGCCGAGCGAGAAGTCCAGCGCCTGGCTGAAGTACCGCTCCAGCACGCCGGCGTCGAAGGCCTCCCAGCGGGCCGCGTGCTCGGCCACCTCGCGGGCCTCCACCAGCGAGAGGTCGCGGGACTCCAGGAAGGCCCGGTGCACCGCCGCCGTCAGCTCGGGGCGGCGCTCGGCGAAGTCGCGGCGGGCGGCCCAGACGGCGAAGACGAAGGGCAGTCCGGTCCACTCCTTCCACATCGCGCCGAGGTCGTGCACCACCAGGCCCTTCGCCGCGGCCTGCCCCAGGTAGGCGCGCAGGGCCGGGTCGCCGATGAGCACGGCGGCGTCGGCCTCGGCGAGCATGGCGTCCAGGTCGGGCGGGCAGCTGAAGTACTCGGGCCGGACGCCCTCGCGCTCCTCCAGCAGCAGCCGGGCCAGCCGCACCGACGTCCGACTGGTGGAGCCCAGGGCGACCCTGCGACCGTCCAGCTCGGCCAGCGGCAGCTTGCTGACGATCACGCAGGACATCACCGGTCCGTCGCTGCCGACCGCGATGTCGGGCAGGACGAGCAGTTCGTCCGCGTGCCGCAGGTACTCCACGCAGGTGATCGGACCGATGTCGAGAGAACCGCTGACCAGCTGGTCGCTCAGCTTCTCCGGGGTGTCCTTGGTGAGATCAAGATCGAGCAGATTGCCGGTCCTGGCCAGGCCCCAGTAGAGGGGGACACAGTTGAGGAACTGAATATGCCCGACCCGCGGCCTGACCGGGGTGTTCTCCTGGGGCTCCTGCGTTTCCGCATCCGGTACCGCCACTGCGCCGCTCCCTTGCTGTTCGTGCGCCTCCACGCAGCGTATGCCCGCGGTTCCGGAAGCCTCGCACCGGCCTTACGACACGCCCTGTCCGGCCCGCAAGTCACCCCTGGTCGTCACAGCGACCGCATGCTAGCGTTGCCCTCAGTTGCAGTTTGATTCCCCTTGCAGTACTTGAAGCCTGCGGAGCATGTAACCGCGGGCTTTTTGTAGTTTTTCAGCAATATCGAAAAACTCCGGACCCGTCCGGAGGCAGGGCGATCAGCGCAGCGGACCGGGCGCCACACGGTGTGGTCCCCAACACGTCCCTCGCAAGGAGAACGGCATGGCTCAGGGAACCGTCAAGTGGTTCAACGCTGAGAAGGGCTTCGGCTTCATCGCCCAGGAGGGCGGCGGCCCCGACGTCTTCGTCCACTACTCCGCCATCAACGCGAACGGTTTCCGCTCGCTGGAGGAGAACCAGGCGGTCACCTTCGACGTCACCCAGGGCCCGAAGGGCCCGCAGGCGGAGAACGTCACCGCTATCTGATCATCCTCTGATGGCCTGATCGCTCGGGACCCCTTCGGGTCCGCCGACGGCCTCTCGGCCGTCATCATGAGCACAGAAGCAGTACCCAAGGGGGCCCGTCCATCGACGGGCCCCCTGCCTTTTGCCCTGCTCTGGGCTCGCGCTCCCCAGGCCCGTACTCCTCATGGGAAGCAGCGAGGCGCACTTCCGGGTCGGCGGAGCGGACCAGAAGGCCTACACCGGACTCCCGAAGGGCCGTAGCGACTGGGAGGACGGCTACAACCGCACCCCGTCCCACGGCCGACTTCCTGCTCCGCGCGCTGGCCGGGAGGCTCGTTCGCGCCCTCACGGTGCCGCGAACTGCCGCCGGGTACGGGAGAAGTGAGTATCCGTACTCAGGACCGTGGTGGAGGCGGGTGGCCAGAATCGGCGGGTGACCGAGACCCCTTCCCCTCGCGGGCGCCGCTGGCGGCCCGGACCGACGTCCACCGGCGCCGATGTGGCGCTCGGCGTGTTCGTGCTGATCGTGCTGGCCGGGTTCTTCGTGTGCGGGGAGTTCGGGGCCGCGATGGAGAAGTGGGCGCGGTCCTACGACGGCCTCGCCGGGCAGGAGGAGATCCGGCGCATCCGGCAACAGGAGGCCAACTCCCTCGGATACCTCATGGCGACCACCCTCGGCCTGGCCGGCGTGGCGGTGTGGGCCCGCCGCCGGTGGACCGCCGGACTGATGGTGGTCGGGATGCTGGCCTTCGTGGTGCTGCTGGGCCTGATGCAGCACGCCAACCGCTGACCCGGAGCAGGACGTCGGACCGGCCGACTTCCTGCTCCGAGCGCTGGTCGGGAGGCTCGTCGCAGCTTCTTCCGTTCGCCCGTCACATTCCCCGGACGGGATCCGTCGGCGAAGTGACGCGGCAGGACGCAGAGCGCCCGCTCGCGCGACCGACGACGGGAGAAGACGATGCTGAGCACCATCATGTACACCACGCTGTATGTCACCGATCAGGACCGCGCGCTGACGTTCTACACGGAGCAGCTCGGCCTGGAGAAGCGCATCGACTACCCCGGCCCCGACGGGCGCTTCCTCACGGTGGGGGTCCCGGGCGGTGCGGTCGAGATCATTCTGTGGTCGCACACCGCTTCGGCCGGGCAGCCGGTCGAGGCGAAGCCGGACACCACCCCCGGTCCGGTCATCCTCGAATCGGACGATCTGAGGGCCGACTTCGAGGTGTTCCGCGAGCGCGGCGTGACGTTCGACCAGCCCGAACCGGTGGAGTACCCGTTCGGGGTCCGCATCGAGGCCGTGGACCCGGACGGCAACCGGATCTCGCTGCGCGAGCGCAAGCAGCCCGGCAGCGGCAACGGCTGAGCACCCGGGCGCCGGCCGCGTTCCGGGCGGCGCCGAGGGTTCGTCCGGTTGGGCCGTCCCGGAAAGCCTCGGGCGGCCGACCGGAGGACGAGGTCGCGAGCGCATGTGCGGCTTCCAGAAGCAGTGGTGACGTCGCATCCGCCCCCGAAGACTCTCCGAATGAGACGACTTCCTAACCGTCTGATGATCATCTCTGTACTTGTTCGCCGGAGATTTGCGATAACTTGGCACGCCTCAGCGCGGTGATCCACCCGCGGGCGGCATCCGCCCCACGGGTTGGGCCGAATCCCTCAACCAGGGATCGTTGCTGATCACTGCAGCGGGGGCCTCGGTGAGCACCACAACCGAGCTCTGGCATGGCAGTTGTACCGTGATCCAAATCAAGGGGGACCCTTCACCATGCGTGCTTCGCACAAGCGCTTCCTCATGACGGCCGTTATGCCGGTCGCTCTCCTCGGGAGCATGGCTGCCCAGTGCGGCCCCGACAACTCCGACCCGAGCGCCCCCGCGACCGCCACGGCCGCACCGACGGGAACGGCGGCGCCGGCCGGCACGGCTGCACCGGGCGGGACTGCCGCACCTACGGGCACGGCCGCACCGGCCGGCACCACCGCACCGACGGGCAAGCCGGGTCCGGTGAAGGCCCTGTCGAACGATGAGCTCACCAAGGCCATGCTGACCAAGGCGGACGTGCCTGGCACCACGAACTCCGAAACCCGTCCGGCCGGCGGTGACAGCAAGGACGTCGCGGACAAGCCCGAGTGCCAGCCCGTGCTCGACCTGATCGACACGATGAACGCCGCGACGAAGCCGACCGCGGCCGTGGAGGGCATGTTCAAGACGGGTAGCGGCGGGGTCATGGTCGTGCTCAACCAGTTCGGTGCCGGCCAGGGCGAGAAGGCCATGTCGTCCGCGGCGGCCGCGCTCGGGTCGTGCCCCAGCATCCCCAGCACGGTCCCCGGGAACGGTAACTCGAAGTCCACGATGTCCGTGTCGAAGCTGAGCTACTCGACGCTCGGCGACGCGACTCTGGCCTTCAAGGTGTCATTCGCCACCGAGTCGGCGGCGGGCGAGTACTCCTATGTCTTCGTCCGGAGCGGGGATGCTGTGATCAACATCAGCAACGTGGCGAAGGGGTCTGTGCCGCAGCCGGACCAGGCTGTGGTGAAGAAGCAGCTCGACCTGCTGAAGGCCGCCCAGCAGCACTGAGCCACCGACGCGGACGGCGAACCCCTGGGGTGCATGCTCCAGGGGTTCAGCCATCCCATGCCCGAAAGGGCGGGAGCGCCAGGACGGCCCCTAACCGGCGCCGGTGGCCGGCTCCTTGCGGAACCAGACGCCCACGCGGCCGCAGTCGAGACAGAAGTCGTTGATCCAGCGGCCGGGCTTGCCGTGGTGCTCGGTGACCGGGGTGGCCACCTCGTAGACGTAGTCATCCTCGCCGCACCACGGGCAGATGATTTCGCGCTCCTCGTAACGGTGGAGCGTCTTCAGCTCGGTGGGCTTGCTGCTCTGCCGGTAGCCGAACCAGTCGCACACGCGGCACTGCAGCCAGCTCATCCCCGGGCGGCGGCGCAGTTCGCCACGCAGGTAGCCGGTTTCGCCCCCGCATTCCGGGCACTCCATGACGCCCCCCTTTCCCCGCGGCCCCTCGCTCAGTTGAGAGCGAGGGGCCGCAATGCTGCTACACGAGGTGGTCGAACTCGCCGGCCTTAACGCCCTGGACGAACGCGGCGAACTTGGCCGGAGTGGTGCGGACGATGACCTCGCCATCATCGGACTCACGGAGCTCGATCAGCCCACCCACAGTGCGCACCTCGATGCACTCGTCATTCGCGCTGGAGTAGCGGGACTTCTGCCATGCAGGACTAGCCATGCTTGTTTTCCATTTCCTTCTTGATGGATCGGATGAAGTCTCGGGACTCCGCTTCCGAGAGGGCGGCCGAATCGCACCGGGCCCGCAGGGACCGGAACCTTGCCATGTGGGCAGGGGCGTCGAAGATTCGGCCACCAAGACCCGTGTCCGACTGGGCCCCGTCGAGCTCAGGGACCGGACCCTCGGCGTATGTGAAGTTCTCGCTGGAGCTCGGCATGGCGTCGATGTCGAACGGCACCACTCGAACCGAGATAGTTGGCTGCTCCGAATCCGCGATGAGAGCGCCAAGCTGTTCGACAAGGACAACTGGTCCACTGAACTGCATGCGTAGTGCGGCTTCGTGAATGAACGCAGAGTAGGGCGTTGCGCCGGACCGAACCACACGCTGCCTCTGCATCCGGAACGCCGTCCTGCGATCGACCTCATAGTGGGGCAGCGGCGGGAAGGTCTGAGCGAAGACCGCAGAGGCGTACGAGGCGGTCTGCAGAAGTCCAGGCACGAAGGCCATCGTGTAGGTGGTGAGCCTTCGCGCTTGGCTTTCAAGCTCGGCAACCTCAAGGAAGTCCGTTGCCAGGATTCCGCGGTACTCCTCCCACCAACCGGGCTTCTCTGGTTCCGCGATGATGTCAGAGAGGGCGTTGATCAAGGGCTCGTTGACACACATGCACGTCGCGGCAATCGTGCGTAGCCGCTCGACGCTGACAGCAGACTTCCCGTTCTCCATCTGGGTCACCAAGGCAGGAGTCACCCCGAGCAGACGGGCGAGTTGACTGCCGCCGAAGCCAGCTTGCTCTCGCATCCTCCGCAGTTCGGCGCCGAGGCGACGCTGATGAAGGGTTGGGGTTCGAAGAGCCATGGCGTCCTCTCTGCAGGCACAGAGGCCAGTGTGCCGCGCCGCTCGCGCAGGGGCCATCCGGAGGCCAGGGGAGCAGTGTCCCACGCGAGGGGGAACCTTCTCAGATCCGAATTAACTTTAAGAGCGGATGCGCTATGGTCTTCATCACAGCGATCCGACGGATCGTCAGTAACGCCTGTTCCCCCGGCAGTAGGCGCCTGCTGCCCGCGCACCGCAGAGCAGCCACGCGTGACATCAAACCAGCCCCGCCCTGGCCTGGCTCACGGCGACGATTCCGCCGATCAACGAATCCACCACACCACCTCATCCGGAGGTTCCCCATGTGTGCCTTCAACCCGCCCGACTGGTCGGCCGCCCGTGAGGAGCTGCGGGCCACGCTCACCGCCGCCGGCTGGCCGGACGACCTCATCCACGACGCCGAACTCGCGCTGCACGAGATCTTCGTCAACGCCTGGCGCCACGGCGGCAGCCCCGCGCCGCTGGTCGTCGTGCTGCTCCTGAACCGGACCCTGCGAGTCTCGGTCGCGGACGACAGCCCGGCCTTCCCCGAGCCCCGCCTCTCCGCCGACCCCTACGAGCTCTCCGGCCGGGGCCTCCACCTGGTCCGCTCGCTCACCCACCGGTTCGGCGCCGACCCGCGCAAGCACGGCGGCAAGTCCGTCTGGTTCGAGCTGGACGCCGCCGCGTGAACGACGACCGCAGCCACGGCCCCAGCCGCCACCGCACCCCCGTCGCGCCCGACGACCCCCGGATGCGCACCTACACCGAGCCCGAGGTCACCGCCCTCCTCCGCGAACTCGACGAGTACGGTCACGAGTTCGGCATCCGATGGGGCTCCGCCACCACCCACCACAGCACCGTCGACGGCCGCGTCCTGGTCGACTTCGGCGCCGCCCCCGTCGCCACGCTCGTCAACCTGCTCGACCTCCTCCGCACCACCACGAGGGCGGACCAGTCGTGGAACTCCTGAGCCCGCACTCCGAGCGCACCACCGCCGCCTACCTCGCCGTGGAGCGCGTCCCCGACGCCGCCGTCCAACTCCGCATGGCCGTCGACCTCGACGTGCACGCCGGCCCCGGCGAACAGCTCGCCTTCGCCCTCACCCGCGACCAGGCCCACGAGCTGCTCCACGGCCTCGCCGCCCACCTCGGCCACCGCATCCTCGGAATCCACCCGTGAACGCCTTCGCCCTCACGGCCTTCGGGGTGCTCGTCGCGCTCGCCATCGCCACGGTCGCCCTCGGCGTCGTCACCGCGCTCAAGGTCACCGCGGACGCCACCGAGCCCCCGCCCATCACCCGGCACGGCCGCTGGGAGCTGCGCCGGCTCCCCGACGGCACCCACGAGTACGCCTGGATCGCCCGCCAGGCGGGCCGCTTCGGCCCCGAGATCGGGCGGCCGCCCACCATCTGCGGCCGACACCGCATGCCCAACTGACCCCCGCACACGGCACACGGGCCCTCGCCACCACGGCGAGGGCCCGCCATCCTCACGCCCCAGCACCCCGCACAGGAAGTCGGTCCGGCCGACTTCCCGCTCCTCCCTCCACCACCCCGAGCGCCGGGAGGCCGGGCAGCGGCACGTACCCCGGCAGCACCAGGAACGCGAAGACCAACTGCCCCACGATCAACAGCAGCAACGGCCAGAGCCCGGTGGCCAACATCATCAGCGTCGGCGCGGCGATCGGCAGCAGACCCACGAGCACCCCCACCCGGGCACCGCGCTCCGCGCGAGGGGCCTGGACGAGCAGCAGCACGAGGGTGGGAAGGTGTACCCAGAGCACCACCATGCCGAGCACCACGAGAATGGTTTCGAGCCCCTGGGCCTCCCGCCCGCCCGGCAGCACCAGCCACAGGATCAGGCCCAGCAGCAGGAGCGGCGTCAGGCAGCAGACGAGGTACTGCACCGCGGCCTGTCCGAACCACCGCATCTCCGCTCGGAACCGCGCCTTCGACCGGCGGACCACCAGCCGGCTCGCGAGGAACAGTCCGGTCACCGCGCCCGACGCCTCCAGCGGGGCGAGGCTCCAGATCTCGACCGGTCGCGCCGGGAGGCACCACGCCACCAGTACGACCGGCTGCGCCGCGACCAGCACCGCCCCCACCGGCCGCCACCACACCCGTACGCCCGCCAACCGACCCACCCAACCCAGATATTGAACGCGTTCAAAATCGAGACAGATGTTACTCCGCCACCCCCGACACAACACCCCCCACCCGGACCCGGCCGCCACACCACGGCACGACACAGCGCAGCACAGCAAACGGGCCCCACCGAAGCCGGACTCGTAGCCGGCTCCGGCGAGGCCCGCCGCCTTCAGCCGCGCAGCAGCGCGTCCGCGAACTCCCGCACCCGGTCCATCGTGATCCCCTCGCGCTGCTCGACCGCGAGCGGGTGGTCGGTCGGCTCCAGTTCGATCAGCGGACGCCGCCCGACGGCCTGCGTCAGGACATGGGTCTTGAGCAGGAGGGTGGAGTCCGGATACAGCGGCAGCTCCGTCGAGAGCCAGCCGAAGTACGGGGGCTCCTGCTCGCGTGCCGGGTCCTCCCAGAGGTCGTGCATCCGGGCGAAGTTCGTCTCGCTCAGGGAGACCCAGACCCCCCAGGCGAAGGTCTCACCGCTGTCGCGCACCGGGATCTCGATCAGGCCGTGGACGTAGAAGTGCCGACCCTTGATCATGCACAGGTCGGGCGTCAGCTCACTGTCCCGGCGCCGCGCGTACCGGGGCTTCCAACCCACCGGGGCCGGGGCTCCGTAGGACAGCGGCGGGCCCTCGTGGACTTCGGCGCAGCAGGCACAGGCGTGGGAGTGGTCGGCAGACATGACGCCGAGCCTAACCAGCAGGTCAGCGACCACATCGAACCCGCCCCACCCCCGACGAAGCCCGTCCCGCCTCCGCAACGAAGCCCCCCGACGAAGCCCGCCCCCGTGCCGGGCGGCACGGGGGCGGGGCTCCTGCAGAACCGGGGTCAGGCGGTGGCCGCGGCCTTCGCCGACGCCTGGGCCGGGATCGCGACCGGGCTGTCGAGCAGGTCGCCGGTCGGGTTGTTGTAGGCGACCAGGTCGAGCGTCTTCTCGCGGGCGGCGACCAGGACCGGCACCAGCGCCTGGCCGGCGACGTTCGTGGCCGTCCGCATCATGTCCAGGATCGGGTCGATCGCCAGCAGCAGGCCGACGCCCTCCAGCGGCAGGCCCAGGGTCGACAGGGTCAGCGTCAGCATCACGATGGCGCCGGTCAGACCGGCGGTCGCGGCCGAGCCGATGACCGAGACGAAGGCGATCAGCAGGTAGTCCTTGACGCCGAGGTCGATGCCGTACACCTGGGCGACGAAGATCGCGGCCAGCGACGGGTAGATCGCGGCGCAGCCGTCCATCTTGGTGGTCGCCCCGAACGGGACCGCGAAGCTCGCGTACTCACCCGGCACGCCGAGCCGTTCGGTCACCCGGCGGGTCACCGGCAGGGTGCCGACGGACGAGCGCGAGACGAAGGCCAGCTGGATGGCGGGCCAGGCGCCCTTGAAGAAGTTCAGCGGGTTGAGGCCGCCGGCGAACTTCAGCAGCAGGGAGTAGACGCCGAACAGCACCAGCGCGCAGCCGACGTAGATGTCGACGGTCAGGGTGGCGAAGGGCTCCAGCAGGTCCCAGCCGTACTTGGCGACGGACTTGCCGATCAGGCCGAGCGTGCCGAGCGGGGAGAGCCGGATGACCCACCACAGGGCGGTCTGCACCAGCTCCAGCACCGACTCGCTGAGCCTGAGCACCGGCTCGGCCTTGCTGCCGAGCTTGATGATCGCGGCGCCGGTCACGATAGCCAGGAAGACGATCTGCAGCACCTCGACCTCGGTGAAGGCGGTGACGATGTTGGTCGGGAAGATGCCGGTGAGGAAGTCGACCCAGCTGCCGGTGGACTTCGGCGGCGCCAGGCCCTCGGTCTTGAGGTTCGTGCCCTCGCCCGGGTTGGTCAGCAGGCCCAGGCCGAGGCCGATCGCGACGGCGATGAGCGACGTGACGGCGAACCAGAGCAGGGTCCGGACGGCGAGCCGGGCCGCGTTGGTGACGTTCCGCAGGTTGGCGACGGACACCACGATCGCGGTGAACACCAGCGGCGGGACGGCCAGCTTGAGCAGCTGGACGAAGATCTTGCCGATCGTCTCCAGGGTGGTGGCCAGCCAGGAGATGTCGGCGGCGCGGGCCAGGTAGCCGAGGCCGACGCCGAGGGCGAGGCCGGCGACGATCTGGACCCAGAAGGGCGTCTTCCGGACGCGGGTGAGCACGGAGGGCGACGAGGTCGCCTCGGGCGCTGTGGACATGACGGTGCGACTCCGGGGGAGGGCGAAGCTGATGGTGGGGTGGGACGCGGGAAGGCGGCACGGCGCGCGGGCCGGACGGTCAGGGGCCGGCCCCGGTCAGGGGCGTGCCGCCCGCATACAGCTCATGGCGCGACAACGGCGCGGGCTGTCCACAGCACCCGGCAGGCAGCACCGGCGGGCGGCGCCGGGCGTGGTGCCCAGGCCGTTCATCCGGGGTGCTCCTGAGGTGGTCATGGCCGACACGTTAGCAGTAAAGGTTTGAGATGTTCAAAGTTGTTGTTTGAGGTAACCCGCGCACTCCGATCAATTCCGGACACGAACGAAGCTGACGCACCATCAGATCTTCGGACCCGTCCGATTGACCGCCTGCCGGTTATACGTATAACTTGGACGGAGTCCCCCTGCCCACCCCTGCCCGGAACCGGAGAACCGCGCCCATGGGCTATGTCGCCCTGCTCCGCGCCCCGCACGTCAGTCGCCTCCTCCTCGGCACCCTGCTCGGCCGCCTCCCCGCCGGCATGACCGCCCTGGTGATCGCGCTGGCCCTGCGCGAGGCCGGAGCGCCGTACAGCCGGATCGGGCTGGCCACCGCCGCCTACGCGATCTCGGCCGCCGTCGGCGGGCCGGTGCTGGGCCGGATCGTGGACCGCACCGGACAGCCGCGGGTGCTGCTCGCCGCCGCGGTGGTCGCCGGCGGCGGCTACGCGCTGCTCGCGCTCGCACCGGGCTCCGCGCTGGCCGCACCGCTCGGCGCCGCCGTCGCAGGCCTGGCCATGCCGCCGCTCGAACCCTGCCTTCGCTCACTCTGGCCGGATGTCGTCGAAGAGGAGCAGCTCGACACCGCGTACGCGTTCGACTCCGCCTCGCAGCAGATCCTCTACGTCGCCGGACCGCTCGCGGTGGCCGGCATCGCGGGCGCGGTCAGCCCGGTCGCCGCGCTCTGGGTGGCCGCCGGACTGGGGCTCGCCGGGGCACTGATCGTGGCCACCGCCGCGCCGGCCCGGGCCTGGCAGGCGCCGCCGCGCGCGCACTCCGCCGGACTGCTCGGGCCGCTCCGCTCCCCCGGGCTCGTCCTGCTGCTGATCGGCCTGGCCGGTGCCGGCTGGGCGGTCGGCGCGCAGAACGTGCTGTTCATCGCCTACGCCGAGGCGCACGAGGGCGCCCTGCCCGGCGGCGCCGGCACGCTGCTGGCCCTGGCCGCGCTCGGCGGGCTGCTCGGCGCGCTCGCCTACGGCGCGGTGCGGTGGCGCAGCAGCACCGCCACCCGGACCTGGGTGATGGCGGTCGGCATGGCGGTCTCGTACCTGCCTCTGGTGGTCGTGCCCGGGCCGTGGGCGATGGCCGGGCTGGCCTTCCTCTCCGGGATCGGGCTGGCACCGCTGCTCGCGGCCGCCTTCGTCCTGGTCGCCGAGCTGGCGCCGGCCGGCACCGTGACCGAGGCGTTCGCCTGGCTGGTGACGCTCTTCGCGACCGGCAACTCGCTCGGCTACGCCGTCTCCGGCCACCTCGCCGAGGCCTCACTGAAGTCGGTGGCGCTCTGCGCGGCCGGCGGGATCGGGCTCGGCGGGCTGCTGCTGTTCGGCGCCCGCCGCTGGTTCCGGCCCGCGCCGGTGGCCACCGTGCCGGTGGCGGAGCCGGTACCGGTGGGCTGAGCGCCCGCCCCCCCAAGACGCGACCGCGCCCGTCGGACAGGTGGTCTGGCCGACGGGCGCGGTCGCTTTGCCCTCGCCACGATCGCTCTGCCTTGACCACGGTCGCATTGCGTCGACCACGGTCGCTCTGACGTCCGGCGGCCGCCCGGTCCTCCCGGTGATCGCTCAGCGCCCCCCGCGGCCGAGCGCGGCGACCTCGCGCACGGCGTCGGCGATGGCCGGGGAGTCCTTCTTCAGAAGCGCACCGTGGTTGCTCGCGACCTTCGCGCTGATCCTGATGTTCGGGTTGCGGGCGGTCACCCCGTCGAGGCTGGCGCGGATCCGCTCCTGCTCGTCACCTCGGCTCCCGAGGGACGTGCCCGAGGCGACCACGTACCGCACCGGGACGGTGATGCCGTCCAGCACGGGCCCCAGCTCACGCTCGCGGGAGATCCTGCCGACCTCGATGTTACTGTCCGCCATCTGCTCGGCAGTCATCCGCGGGACCAGGCCCGTCGGGCGCGCCAGCGGCAGGAACCGGCCCCACTGGCGGAACTGCTGGCGGATCCGCTGCTCCATCGCCTCATCCAGCCAGTCGTACGGGTACGCGCCGTCGACCATCACCGCGCCCAGGGCGCGCTCCGGATTCCGCCGGGCCCAGTGCGCCGCCAGGTACGCCCCGTAGGACCAGCCGACCACCAGCGCCCGGTCCACACCCCTGGCCGCGAGCACGGCGTCGACGTCCCGGACGGCGGCCTCGAAGGAGTAGTCGGCCGAGCGCCCCGACTTCCTGCCGCGGGCCCGCTCGTCGTAGGTGATGTGCCGCCACCCCGTCCCCAGCCGGGCGATGACCCGCCGCCAGTAGCCCTGGGTGGCGAAGTGGCCGTTGAGGTAGAGCACCGGGATGCCGGGGCCGCCGGTGTCGGTGACGGCCAGGGCGGTGTCGTCGACCGGCACCATGCCGGTCCAGGTCGCACCGGCCGAGGTCGCACCGGCCGAGGTCGCACCGGTCGAGGTCGAAGCGGCCGAGGTCGTGCTGTCGTTCGTCATGTGTTCCCCCTGCTGGCGTCGGGGCCGGGCGGCCCTGGCTCGGCTCGTGTCGTGGTTCGGGTCGTGTCGTGGTTCGGCTCTCGTCGCGGCCCGGCGGTCGGCCAGGCCGGTGGTGTCAGAGGCTGCGGGCGGTGATGTCGCCGTGCTGGGTGGTGGCGCGGATGTCGAGGCCGGGGGTGCCGTCGTTGCGGAGGGC
>NZ_JBEYVJ010000043.1:0-38669 GCF_040643935.1 Kitasatospora sp. NPDC047058
GACCCTGCGGGACGGCTTCACCCTCGGCCCGGGCGAGCCGGTGCAGGTGCTGTACGGCATGGGCGGAGTGGGCCGGGAACCGGCACCGGCCGGCCTCGGCGCCCGAGCGCACCGGGCCGGTGCCCGAGCGCGCGCCGGACCGGGCCCCCGGACGCGGGCCGTCGGCGTCCGGGCAGCCCGCCGGGGCGGACCGGTCCGCCCCGGGCACGGACCCGGCCGAGGCCACCGGCCCGGCCGACGACGCCGCCGCCGACAGCACGACGCTGGCGGCCGGGCCGGTCGAACAGGCCGTCGCGGTCCCCGCGATCGTGGTGCCCGCCCGCTGGGGCGACGCCTCCACGACCCAGCTGCCGCTGGGTGCCGGCCTCGGCCTGATCGGCTGCGGCCTGGGCCTGATCGGCCTGCGGCTGCGCAAGGGCTGAGCCCGGACGCCCCGCACCGCCGTCCCCGCCGCGGCCGCCGCGCCCCCGCCCGTCCTTCGCCGCCCGCCCCCACCCGTTCCCCGCCACGCCCCCGCGCGAACTGAGTATCCGTACGGATGCCGGGCCGCCGCGCGGGGGCGTAGCGTCGTGCGCGGTGGCGGGCGGAACCGGCCGACGGCGGTGCGGCCGGGGGCTTCCGTCCGACCAACCCCAGTGAGGGAGAATGTTGTTCATGACGAATCCGATGAACGAGCGCTCGCCGCAGGAGCTCTACCAGGCCATGAGCGGGCAGTCGCAGGACGGCCAGAAGGTGCTGATCGTCGGACCGGACGGGCTGCCGGTGGGCCAGGGTTTCGCCGGCTCCGCGGGGGACGACGACGCCGACGGGCCGCGTGAACTCCCGGTGACGGAGATGGTGGAGCAGCCCGCCAAGGTCATGCGGATCGGCAGCATGATCAAGCAGCTGCTGGAGGAGGTGCGGGCGGCCCCCCTCGACGAGGCCAGCCGCGCCCGGCTGAAGGACATCCACGCCAGTTCCATCAAGGAGCTGGAGCTCGGCCTGGCGCCCGAACTGGTCGCCGAGCTGGAGCGGTTGTCGCTGCCGTTCACCGAGGACTCGATCCCCACCGAGGCCGAGCTGCGGATCGCGCAGGCCCAGCTGGTCGGCTGGCTGGAGGGGCTGTTCCACGGCATCCAGACCGCGCTGTTCGCCCAGCAGATGGCGGCGCGCGCGCAGCTGGAGCAGATGCGCCGGGCGCTGCCGCCCGGTCTGCACGGCGGTGACCAGGAGGGCGAGGAGCCGGGCGAGGGCCGCGGGATCCGTTCCGGCCCGTACCTGTAACCGGGGCCGGCCCCGCCGCACCCGGGGCTGCGGCGGGCCGGGCTCCGGACCGGCCGCGGTGCGCGGTGTTCGGACGTACCGCCACGATCCGGCACCGGACGCACCACCGCACGCAGTACCGGAGGGTCGTCGGTCGCGGCTCGGACACAGTGTCGGCCCTGCGCCGATCAGTGTCGCCGTGAGCCGATACCCTGGGCCCCTGTCGCGGGCGGGCGAGCGCCGCGACAGGGGCGGGCCGGCCGAGGGTGCCGGGCCCGGACACGCACGGACGAGACCGAACGTCACGGTTGCGGCGGCACGGCCGCGCCGAGGGGGAGCAGAGGACCATGAGCGAGCACGGCAACGCGGTCGAGGGCCACTCCCTGGGCAACGGCAGGTACGTGCTGCAGCGGGTGCTCGGCGAGGGCGGCATGGCCTCCGTGCACCTCGCCTACGACAACGTGCTGGACCGCCAGGTCGCGCTGAAGAGCATGCACGCCGAGCTCGGCCGGGACGAGACCTTCAAGGAGCGGTTCCGCCGCGAGGCGCAGTCGGTGGCCCGGCTGGAGCACACCAACATCGTCACCGTGTACGACAGCGGCGAGGACATCGCCGCGGACGGCTCCAGCACGCCGTTCATCGTGATGCAGCTGGTCGACGGCAAGGGCCTGCGGGACGCCATCAACGAGGCGGTCGCGCAGTACGGCGCGATGCCGGTCGAGGAGGCGCTGCGGATCACCGTCGGCGTGCTGAACGCGCTGGAGGCCTCGCACGACCAGGGCCTGGTCCACCGTGACATCAAGCCCGGCAACGTCATGTTCGACCGCAAGGGCACCGTCAAGGTCATGGACTTCGGCATCGCCCGGGCGCTGGACTCCGGCGTCACGTCGATGACCCAGACCGGCATGGTGGTCGGCACCCCGCAGTACCTCTCGCCCGAGCAGGCGCTCGGCAAGCCGGTGGACGCCCGCTCCGACCTCTACTCGGTCGGCGTGATGCTCTTCGAGATGCTCACCGGCCAGCTGGTCTTCGACGGCGACTCGGCGTTCTCGATCGCCTACAAGCACGTCCAGGAGGAGCCGGCCGCGGCCTCCAGCATCAACCGGGCGGTCGGCCCGGCGGTGGACGCCTTCGTCGCCCAGGCCCTGCGCAAGGACCCGGCGCACCGGTTCCCGTCCGCGGCCGCGATGCGCGACGAGGCCGAGCGGCTGATCGCGGCGGAGAAGGGCGGCGGCGCCAGCCAGCTGCAGGCCAGCACGCCGCTGGTGATCACCGACGGGCCGCGCTCGGCGCACGCCGCGCCGCACACGCCGCAGCCCTTCCAGCAGCAGTTCCAGACGCCTCCGCCGGCGTTCCAGACGCCTCCGCCGGCGTTCCAGACGCCTCCGCCGGCCTTCCAGACGCCGCCCCCGGCGTTCCAGACGCCCCCGCCGGCCTTCCAGACGCCGCCGCCCTTCCCGCAGCAGGCGCACACCCCGCCGCCGCAGCCGATGCCGCAGCCGATGCCGCCGTTCCAGCCGGTGCCCGCGTCGAGCAGCAGCGGCGGCTGCTCGACGGCCCTGGTGATCGTCGGCATCATCATCGGCGTGATCGTGCTGGCGATCATCATCATCGCGATCGTGGTGACCAAGGCCGAGAAGACCACCAAGTCCGGCTCCACGACGTACGGGAGCTCGGGGGCGGCCACCGTCCTGTACCTGGACACCCCGGTCGACCGGAATGGCCTGCTCTGATGCGTTCCGCCCGGATCGGGCGTGCTACGGGGGACAGCCGGAGGCGGTAGCGTTCGGGGATACGAAGCGACAGGGCACCGCGATCCGAGCGAAGGCCCGGGGCGAGGAGCGATGGCACAGACGCAGCAGCCGGACGACGACGAGGGTGCCCGGGCGGCCGGTCCGGCCGGCGGGGCCCCCAGGACGCCCGACGCCGGTAGCGACAGCGCCGCCACCACCGCGCTCCCGCCGTACGGCGGCGGCCCGCAGACGCCGGGCCGGGGCACCGCCGCCCCGCTCGGCACGGTCGGGGACGGCCGCTACCGGCTGACCCACCGGCTCGGCCGCGGCGGCATGGCCGAGGTGTTCGCCGCCCAGGACATCCGGCTCGGCCGGACCGTCGCCGTCAAGCTGCTCCGCGGCGAGCTCGCCCAGGACGACATCGCCCGGCTGCGGTTCACCCGCGAGGCACACGCCGTCGCGGCGCTGAACCACCACTCGATCGTCTCGGTCTACGACACCGGCGAGGAGTACGTCGGCGACGAGTCGACGCCGTACATCGTCATGGAGCTGGTCGAGGGCCGGACCGTCCGCGAGCTGCTGGTGGACGAGGAGGCGCCGCCGGTCGACCAGGCGCTGATCATCATCGCCGGGGTGCTGGAGGCGCTCGCCTACAGCCACCGGCACGGCATCGTCCACCGCGACATCAAGCCCGCCAACGTCATCATCACCACCACCGGCGCGGTCAAGGTGATGGACTTCGGCATCGCCCGCGCGCTGACCGGCACCGCCAGCACCATGACCCAGACCGGCATGGTCATGGGCACCCCGCAGTACCTCTCGCCCGAGCAGGCCCTCGGCAAGCCGGTCGACCACCGCTCCGACCTGTACGCGGCCGGCTGCATGCTCTACGAACTGCTGACGCTGCGCCCGCCGTTCACCGGCGACACGCCGCTCTCGGTGGTCTACCAGCACGTGCAGGACATGCCGGTGCCGCCCTCGCAGGCCAACCCGCGGGTGCCGTCCGCGCTCGACCCGCTGGTGCTGCGCTCGCTGGCGAAGAACCCGGACGACCGCTTCCAGGACGCCGACGAGTTCCGCGCCCACCTCCAGCACGCGCTGCGCGAGATGCACGGTGCCGGCGGGGCCTGGGCGGCGGCGGCCGGGCTGGCGGCACTGGGCCACAGCGGCGCCAACCCGGTGATCGGCACGGACGAGACGGCCGTGCTCGGCAGCGGCGTCGGCGGTGCGAACGAAGCGACGACGATGCTCCCGTACCCGGGGCCCGACACCGCGCACACCCCGGCCTCGCCCTACTCGTCGGGCGGCGGGCCGTACGGCGGCGGGGGCGACGACGGTTCGGGCGGCGACGACGACGGCCACGGCCGCCGGCGCGGGCCGTGGGGCTGGGTGGCCGGGGTCGCGGCGGTGCTGGTCGCTTCGGGCGTCGGCATCGCGCTGGCGCTCAGCGGCGGCGGTGGCGGTGGCGGGAACAGCCACAACCCGACGCCGACCACCTCGGTCGCGACGCCGGCCGCCACGGAGACCGCCGCGCCGACCACCGGCCCGACCTCGACCACGGCACCGACGACGCAGGCCACCACGCGGAAGCCGACCCAGCAGACCGACAACAACAACCAGAGCCCCGCGGCCAGCCAGCCGTCCGGCAAGCACACGCCGATGCCGACCATGTCGGCCACCGGCACCAAGTCGGCGACGGCGACCGGTTCGGCGACCGGTACGCCGACCTCGACCGGCACCCCGACGGGCGGGGCGACCGGCACGCCGACCGGCGGGACCGGTCAGACCGGGACGCAGCCGCCGCCGTCGAAGCCGGCCACCCCGACCGTCCCGGCCGTTCCCTGACCGCCCGGGTCAGTTGGCGAAGGCGTCCAGGACCTGCTCGTACTCCTGGCACCACCACGCCAACTGGCCCGCCGAGGCGGGGTAGAGCGGGTCGGCCCGGTGGTCGGCCCGCTGGTAGCGCCACTGGAGCATCCAGAAGTCGTTGAGCCGCTCCCACCAGACCCGGTGCACGGCGGCCGCCAGGTGCTCCGCCGTGGCGGCCCCGGTGGCCCGGTAGGCCTGGGAGTAGTGCCGGACCCGGACCAGGTCGAGCACGCCCGTCGTCCGGTCGTTGAAGACCAGGGTGGCGGCCCGGACGGCCTCCTCGGCGCGCGGCTGCCGCCCCAGCTTGTCCCAGTCCAGGACGGCCGAGATCCGGCCGTCCCGGTGCAGCAGGTTGAGCCCGTGGAAGTCGCCGTGCGTCCAGCCGGTGGGCGGGGCGGCCTGGGGCGCGGGGCGCCGGTGGGCGTACTCGGCGAGCAGGTCCAGCCGCTCGGTGAGGCGCTGCTCGGCGAGTTCGTCCAACGCGCCGTGCGGGCGGTGTTTCCGGGCCCGCAGCCGGAGGTCGCGGGCGAGGGCGGCACTGTCCAGCGGGTCGGCGGTGCCGTAGCCGGCGGGTTGTGCGACCGGGGCGCAGACGTCGTCCAGCGCGCCGTGCAGCCGGCCGAGCAGCGCGCCGAGCACGTCGCACTGCGGCAGGGGCAGCTCGGTGCCGTGCTGGTGTCGGCCATCCACCCAGGGGAAGAGCGCGAACAGCCGGCCGCCGAACGCGGCCACCGTGCCGGACGGCCCGGCGCCGTCCAGCGGGGGTGCGACCGGCAGGCCGAGGGCGTTCAGCGAGGCCATCGTGCGGTGGTGGTCGGAGATCGCGGTGCGGTTGGCGGTGGCGGCGTCGACGTAGCACTTCAGGAAGTACGTACCGGCCTCGGTGCGGACCCGGTAGCCCCGGTTCAGCAGGCCCTCGGCGACGGGTTCGGCGGCCAGCAGCCGGCCGACCCGGTAGCGGCGCAGGACCTCGGTCAGGGCGGCGTGCGGGACGGGCGGGCTGAGGGTCCCCATCGGGGGTGCGGAGAGGTCGGGGCGGGCCGGGGCACAGGCGAGGGTCTGGCTGAAAGTCACAGCCTGAGGGTAGGGCCCCACGGCGGGGGCCCTTGACAAACCGTCAGTTGTATGTATGCGACAGGGTGTACGGGGTGCCGACCGGTCGTGATCAGTGCTGCTGGTCGGCCTGGTGGCGGGCCACGAAGGCGGCGGCCTGGGTGCGCCGCTCCATGCCCATCTTGGCGAGCAGGCTGGAGACGTAGTTCTTCACCGTCTTCTCCGCGAGGTGCAGCTCGTTGCCGATCTGACGGTTGGTCATCCCCTCGCCGATCAGGTCGAGGATGCGCCGCTCCTGCTTGGTGAGCTGGGCCAGCCGCTCGTCCTCCTTCTCGCCGCCGTTGCGCAGCCGGGCCAGCACCCGGCTGGTCGCGACCGGGTCGAGCAGCGACCGGCCGGCCGCGACGTCCCGGACGGCGGTGATCAGGTCGGAGCCGCGGATCGCCTTCAGCACGTAGCCGGAGGCGCCCGCCATGATCGAGTCGAACAGCGCCTCGTCGTCCGAGAACGAGGTCAGCATCAGGCACTTGATCTCCGGCAGCCGGGAGCGGATCTCCCGGCACACCTCGACGCCGTTCCCGTCCGGCAGCCGCACGTCGAGCACGGCGACGTCGGGGTGGACGGCCGGGATCCGGGTGAGCGCCTCGGCGGCGGTGCCGGCCTCGCCGACCACGTCGATGTCGTCCTCGACCGAGAGCAGATCGTGCACGCCCCGCCGGACCACCTCGTGGTCGTCGAGGAGGAATACCCTGATTTGTCCGTTATCAGTCACCCACAAAGCCTCCCATATCACCCTACGAAAGACCTATCGCCCGCACCGGACCGGGATCGCTATCCGGCCAGAGCAGTCCAAACCGATGCCCGTAACCCCCTTACGCAGAGGGCTCCGCCCGGATAACGTGCGCAGGTGTCCTGAAGGCGACCGAATTGAGAGCTGCGCCACACCCGCAGCTGGAGGAACCCAACAAGTAGGACGTCCTAGCGCAAGGGCGCCAAGGGCTGCCGCTGGGTAACGTTCTCGTGAGGGACGCCGTCGGAAAAGGATCACCACCTGCCCCGCAGTAGGTGCGCACACCCACGCGCGCCCCGCGAGGCGGTGACCGGACCGGTCACCGGCGACCCCGGGCGGCCGGACAGACCGAGGAGTGAACGTGACCGTCAAAAGCACGGCGAGGGCCCGCAAGAAGGCGGCCCCCGGCGTCCCTGACACCCTCCGCGCCACGGGTACGGACGCCCAGCCGGAGCTCGTACAGCTGCTCACCCCGGAAGGCGAGCGGGTCGAGCACCCGGACTACCCGCTCACCACCACTCCGGACGAGCTGCGCGCCCTCTACCGCGACCTGGTGCTGGTGCGCCGGTTCGACGCCGAGGCGACCGCGCTGCAGCGCCAGGGCGAGCTGGGCCTGTGGGCCTCGCTGCTCGGCCAGGAGGCCGCGCAGGTCGGTTCCGGGCGCGCCATGCGCACCGGCGACTACGCCTTCCCGACCTATCGCGAGCACGGTGTGGCCTGGTGCCGCGACGTCGATCCGCTGAACCTGCTCGGGATGTTCCGCGGCGTGAACCACGGCGGCTGGGACCCGAACGAGAAGAACTTCCACCTCTACACCATCGTGATCGGCTCGCAGACCCTGCACGCCACCGGTTACGCGATGGGCATCACCAAGGACGGCGCGGACGACGCGGTGATCGCCTACTTCGGCGACGGCGCCTCCAGCCAGGGCGACGTCAACGAGGCCTTCACCTTCGCCTCGGTCTACAACGCCCCGGTGGTCTTCTTCTGCCAGAACAACCAGTGGGCGATCTCCGAGCCCACCACCAACCAGACCAAGATCCCGCTGTACCGCCGCGCCTCCGGCTTCGGCTTCCCGGGCGTCCGGGTCGACGGCAACGACGTGCTGGCCTGCCTGGCCGTCACCCGCTGGGCGCTCGACCACGCCCGCACCGGCAACGGCCCGGTGCTGATCGAGGCGTTCACCTACCGGATGGGTGCGCACACCACCTCCGACGACCCGACCCGCTACCGGCAGGCCGAGGAGACCGAGGCCTGGAAGGCCAAGGACCCGATCGCCCGCCTCAAGGCCCACCTGGAGAAGGAGGGCCTCGCGGACGAGGAGTTCTTCGCCTCGGTCGACGCCGAGAGCGAGCAGCTCGGGCTGCGGGTCCGCGAGGGCGTGCGCAGCATGCCGGACCCGGACCCGACCCTGATCTTCGACCACGTCTACGCGGAGCCGCACGCGCTGGTCGATGAGGAACGGGCCGAGTACGTCGAGTACGCGGCCTCCTTCGAGGCGGGGGAGAACCTCTGATGGCCGGTCAGCTCAGCATCGCGAAGGCGCTCAACGAGGCGCTGCGCAAGTCGCTGGAGAGCGACCCGAAGACCGTCCTGATGGGCGAGGACATCGGCAAGCTCGGTGGCGTCTTCCGGATCACCGACGGGCTCCAGAAGGACTTCGGCGAGGACCGGGTGATCGACACCCCGCTCGCCGAGTCCGGCATCATGGGCACCGCGATCGGCCTCGCGCTGCGCGGCTACCGCCCGGTGGTCGAGATCCAGTTCGACGGCTTCGTCTACCCGGCCTTCGACCAGATCGTCACCCAGCTGGCGAAGATGCACGCCCGTGCGCTCGGCCACGTGAAGCTGCCGATCACCGTCCGCATCCCCTACGGCGGCGGCATCGGCGCGGTGGAGCACCACAGCGAGTCGCACGAGGCGTACTTCGCGCACACCGCCGGCCTGCGGGTGGTCACCCCCTCCAGCGCGCACGACGCGCACTGGATGCTCCGCCAGTCCATCGAGTCGGACGACCCGGTGATCTTCCTGGAGCCCAAGCGCCGCTACTGGGACAAGGGCGAGGTCGGCGACGACCCGATGTTCCCGCTGCACTCGGCCCGGGTGGTCCGCCCGGGCACCGACGCGACGCTGATCGCGTACGGCCCGATGGTCAAGGTCTGCCAGGAGGCCGCCGCGGTCGCCGAGGAGGACGGCCGCCGGCTGGAGGTCGTGGACCTGCGCTCGCTCTCCCCGGTCGACTTCGCGACCCTGGAGGAGTCGGTCAAGCGGACCGGCCGCGGCATCGTGGTGCACGAGGCGCCGGTCTTCATGGGCATGGGCGCCGAGCTGGCCGCCCGGCTGACCGAGCGGTGCTTCTACCACCTGGAGGCGCCGGTCCTGCGGGTCGGCGGCTACTACGCGCCGTACCCGCCGTCCCGGGTCGAGGAAGCCTTCCTGCCGGACCTGGACCGCGTGCTCGACGCCGTCGACCGCGCGCTCGCGTACTGAACCGGGGAGCGAAGATGACCACCGAAGTTCGCTCGCTCCGCGAGTTCAAGATGCCCGACGTGGGCGAGGGCCTCACCGAGGCCGAGATCCTCAGCTGGTACGTGAAGCCCGGCGACACCGTGACGGACGGCCAGGTCGTCTGCGAGGTGGAGACCGCCAAGGCCGCCGTGGAGCTGCCGATCCCGTTCAACGGGGTGGTCGAGCAGCTGTTCTTCCCGGAGGGCGCGACGGTCGACGTCGGCACCGTGATCATCTCGGTCGCGGTGGCGGGCGCCGCCCCCGCCGCGGCCCCGGCCGCCCCGGCGGCCGCCCCCGCGAAGGCCGAGCCGGCCGAGCCGGCCGAGCCGGAGCGGCGCGAGGTGCTGGTCGGCTACGGTCCGCGGACCGGCGGCAGCCAGCGCCGGGCCCGCCGGACGACCACCACCACGGTGGCCGCCAAGGCCCCCGCGGCGCCGGTCGCCCCGGTGCCGGCTCCGGCGCCCGCGCCGGTGGTGCCCGCACAGCCCTCCGGTGACCGGCCGTTGGCCAAGCCGCCGGTGCGCAAGCTGGCCAAGGACCTCGGCGTCGACCTGCGGGCCGTCACCCCGACCGGTCCGGACGGCGTGATCACCCGCGAGGACGTGCACGCGCACGCCTCGGCGGCGGCCGCGGTGGCCCAGGCCCCGGTGGCCGAGCCGGCCGGGGCGCCCGCCGTCGTTCCCGCCGTGCTGCCCGCCGCCGTGCCGGTCGCGGCCACGGGTGACGTCCGGGTGCCGGTCAAGGGCGTCCGCAAGGCGACCGCGCAGGCGATGGTGGCCTCGGCCTTCACCGCCCCGCACGTCACCGAGTTCGTCCAGGTCGACGTCACCCGCACGATGAAGTTCGTCCGCCGGCTCAAGGAGAGCGGCGAGCTGGGCCGGGACGTCCGGGTCAGCCCGCTGCTGCTGGTCGCCAAGGCGCTGCTCACCGCGATCAAGCGGCACCCCGAGATCAACGCGCAGTGGGACGAGGCGGCCCAGGAGATCGTCATCAAGGGCCAGGTGAACCTCGGCATCGCCGCGGCCACCCCGCGCGGCCTGATCGTCCCCAACATCAAGGACGCGGGCGGCAAGACCCTCTCGGGCCTGGCGGCGGCGCTCGGCGAGCTGATCGACACCGCCCGCCAGGGCAAGACCTCGCCGAACGACATGCAGGGCGGCACGGTCACCATCACCAACGTCGGCGTCTTCGGCGTCGACACCGGCACCCCGATCCTCAACCCGGGCGAGGCCGCGATCCTCGCCTTCGGCGCGGTCCGGGAACTGCCGTGGGTGCACAAGGGCAAGGTGGTCCCGCGTCAGGTGACCACGCTGGCGCTCTCCTTCGACCACCGCCTGGTGGACGGGGAGCTGGGCTCCAAGGTGCTGGCCGACGTGGCCGCGCTGCTGGAGCAGCCGAAGCGCCTGATCACCTGGGGCTGACGACCCGGGAACGGTGAAGGGGCCCTCCTCCGCGCGATGGTGCGGAGGAGGGCCCCTTCCCGTGCCCGCGTGCCGGTCAGCGCTGGGGTCGCAGCCGGCGCACGGCGAACCGGGTGCCCGCGCCGACCGCGATCAGGGCGGCGCCGCCGGCGGCGGTCAGCCACCCGGCCTCGGTGCCGGGCCCGGCCAGCTCGGGCATTCCCGTGGTCGTCCCGGCGTCGGCCGACGGGGCGGCGGAGGCCCCGGAGCGGGCGGTCCCGGCCGACGCCGGCGCGCCGTCCGGAGCCCCGGAGGCCCAGGCGGTGCCGGTGGCGAGGGTGGCGAGGGTGGTGAGGGTGGCGAGGCGGTGACGGCCGGAGAACGGGCGGACGTTCTTCGCGGATGCGGTGATAACGGACTTGCGCATGACGTGTCCCCCCGGGGCCATGGTGGTGCGGGTGTGTGTGCCGGTCAGCGCCGGGGCCGCAGCCGGCGCACGGCGATCAGGACGCCGGCGCCGAGGGCGACGAAGACGGCGGCGGAAGCGGCGAGGAAGGTGTTGCGCTCGGAGGAGCCGGTCTGGGCCAGCTCGGGGGTGCCCGCGGGCGCGGTGGTGGCCGGCGCGGTGGTGGGGGTGCTCTTCGGGGCCGTGGTCGCGGTGGTGTCGGCGGCCGGCTCGGCGGCGGGGCCCGGCTTGGCCGAGGGCTTGGCGGTGGCGGCGGGCTTGTCGGTCGGCTTAGCGGCCGTGGCGGGCTTCGAGGGGGCGGGCTTGGGGGTGGCCGGCTTGGCCGGGGCGGAGGGGTGCACCACCTTGAAGGTGTGGGTGCCGCCCTGCACCAGCGGGTAGCCGTCGGCCTTCCCGCCGACGTAGATCTCGAGGTCGTCGAGGTCGGCCGAGGCGTTCGTGCGGACGGAGACGCGGAACATGAAGTGGGCGGCCCGCCCGTCGCTGAGGCTCTTCTCCTTCTCGCCGGTGGTGTCCGCGAAGATCGTCGGGTCGCAGCCGTGGTGGAGGGCCAGGGTCTTCCAGCCGCCGGGCGTGGCCTCCTCGACCGTGAAGTCCTCGAGCCGGTTGGCGCCCTTCTTGTTGTACAGATGGATCGTGGCGGAGACGTTCTCGTACGGCGCTCCGGTGAAGTTGGTGACGCCGACGCCGATCTCGACCTTCGCGCCGCCGGCCGTGATGGTCTGCCCGTCCGGGGTCATGTGGAACCCGGCCTGGAGCTCGCCCTTGTGCGCGGAGGCCGGGGTGACCGGCTTGGCCTCGGTGGTGGTCCTCGTCTTCGGGCCGTCGCCGCAGGCGGCCCAGGCGGTGTCCGTGGTGAGGAGTTGGACGCCGCCGGCGAGGACGACGCCGGCGGCGACGGCGGCGAGGCGGCGGCGGGCGGAGAGCGGGCGGACGTTCTTCGCAGAAGCGGTGATAACGGACTTGCGCATGACGTGTCTCCCCGGGGTCATGGTGGTGCGGGTGTGTGTGGTGAAGGTGACCGGCACCGCTCCTGTCGAGCGGAAGCGCCCCCCGGCTCGCCGGTCTCGCTCTCCGTTGCCCTTCACCCGTACAGACGCGCATCCCCGCCGGGGGTTGCAGGTGGATTCAAAAGTTTTTCCGGGATCTTTCGAGCCGCCTGCCGAGGGGGTGTCTCCGCGATACTGCCGGGATGGCAGAGGAGCTGATAACCCGTTCGGCCGACCGTCGTACCGACCCCGGGGAGCGCCGCTCGCTGCGCCGGGACGCGTCCCTCCCGGCGCTGCTGGCCGGGCTGGTGTGCATCGTGGTGTCGTTCTCGGGACCGCTGGTGGTCGTGCTGGCGGCGGCCGCCGCCGGACGGCTGGACGAGGCGCAGACCGCCTCCTGGATCTGGGCGGTGGCGATCGGCAGCGGGCTGACCTGCCTGCTGCTCAGCTGGTGGACCAGGACGCCGGTGATCACCGCCTGGTCCACCCCGGGGGCCGCGCTGCTGGTGACCAGCCTCGGCGCGTACCCGTACCGGGAGGCGGTCGGCGCCTTCCTGGTGAGCGCGGTCGTCGTGGCGCTGTTCGGGGTGACCGGGCTGTTCGGGCGCCTGATCGCGGCGGTCCCGGCCGGGATCGTCAACGCGATGCTGGCGGGCATCCTGTTCTCCTTCGGCGCCGGGATCTTCGGCGCCGTGAAGGGCGCGCCCGTCCTGGTGCTCGGCAGCTTCGCGGCCTTCCTGCTCGCCAAGCGGCTGGCGCCGCGGTACGCCGTGCCGGCCGCGCTGGTGGCCGGCGGGGTCCTGGCGGCCGTCACCGTCGGGCTGCCGCTGCACCTCGGCGCGGGCGGTCCGACCCGGCCGGTGCTGACCGTGCCCGCGTTCTCCTGGCCCGCCGCGGTGGGGCTGGCGCTGCCGCTCACCATCGTCGCGCTGGCCTCGCAGAACGCGCCGGGCCTGGGCGTGATGCGGGCCTTCGGCTACCGGCCGGACGACCGGCTGCTGATCGGGGCCACCGGCGGGCTCTCCGTCCTGCTGGCGCCGTTCGGCTCGCCGGGCGTCAACCTGGCGGCGATCACCGCGGCCATCTGCGCCGGCCCGGAGAGCCATCCGGACCCGCGCCGTCGTTATGTCGCCGGGATGTCGGCCGGCGCGCTCTATCTTCTGGTGGGCAGCTTCGGCGGCGTGCTGGTCAGCCTCTTCACCGGCCTGCCGAAGGAGCTGATCGCGGTGATCGCCGGGGTCGCGCTGCTGGCCTCGCTGCAGGGCAGCCTGGCCGCGGCGGTGGCCGAGGAGCGCGGCCGGGACGCGGCGGTGGTGACCTTCCTGGCCACGGCGTCCGGTATGAGTCTGTACGGCATCGGCTCGGCGTTCTGGGGCCTGCTGTTCGGCCTGGCCGTCCACCTGGTGCTCGACGTGCGGCCGGGCCGGAAGGGCTGAGGCGGACGGCCGGAGGCGGTCACGGTCGGTGAGGAACGACCACCTGGTCGGACTCATCGGTACGACCGGGATGATCCGGGTCGTTCGCCCAGGTCGGTGACATTTTCGCCGGACAGGATGGGGAGACACGCCCGGCCGGGTACGGCTACCCGTCCACCACCCGGGCGACGCCGGGTGACCGGATCCCCGAGGACGCACCCGTATGCCGCCTGGCAACCCTGGCCGTCTCGTCCGGAGTCTGGCCGCGCTCGTGCTGGTGTCCACCGCCGTACTGCCCGCCGCCCTGGAGCTGGCCGGCCCCTCGCCGTTCGGCGTCATCGGGCCCGGTGCGCCCGCCGACCGGGCGGTGCCGCCGCACAGCGTGCAGCGGGCCGACCTGCGCGCGGCCGCCACCGCCCCGACCGTCGACATAAGGCGCACCGGGGACCCCGCCAACCGGATCACCCTGGTCCTGCTCGGCGACGGCTACACCGCCGACGAGCAGGACCTCTTCCGCCAGGAGGCCGACCGGGCCTGGCGGGCGCTGATGGAGATCGAGCCGTTCCGCAGCTACCAGGGCTTCTTCAACATAAGGCGGGTCGAGGTGGTCTCCCCGGTCTCCGGCATCGCCGAGACCGAGAGCCGCGGCCGCAACCCCGGCACCCCGCTCGGCATGCACTTCTGGTGCGAGGGCACCGCCCGGCTGCTCTGCGCCGACGAGGCCGCCACCGCCCGCTACGCCGGGGACGACGACGGCCCGCAGTACCTGATCGCGCTGGCCAACTCCAGCGAGTACGGCGGCGCCGGCGGCACCGGCGTGACCACGCTGGCCGGCGGCAGCTCGGACGCCGGGCGGATCATCCAGCACGAGATAGGGCACACCGTCGGCGACCTCGGCGACGAGTACGACAGCGCGCCGGACGACGCCGACTACCCGAACCTCTCCGCCGACAACGCGGACGAGATGCGTCGCAAGCAGTCCAAGTGGTGGCGGTGGCTGGGCGCGGAGTCCCCGGACGGGGCCGGGACGGTCGGGGCGTACCGGAGCGCCAACGGGATCTACCGGCCGACCCCGGACTCGGTGATGCGCACCCTCGGCGGGGCGTACAACCTGCCCTCGCGGGAGGCGATCATCGAGGCGATCTACCGCCGGATCCGGCCCACCGACGCGCCGGTGCCCGCGCCGGGCGAGGTGGCCGGCCGGCCGCGGTTGGAGGTCCGCCCGCTGCCGCTGGCCGGTGCCCGGCAGCTCCAGGTCGACTGGACGGTGGACGGCGCTCCGGTGGAGCCGCAGGCGGCGGACCGCAGTTGGTTCGACACCGCCCAGCTCAACCTGGTCCCCGGCCACAGCAGCACCGTCACGGCCACCGTCCGGGACACCACCGACTGGGTGCGGGACGAGCCCTTCCGCGACCGGTTCATGACCAGGTCGGTGTCCTGGACGGTGACCGGCTGAGGTGGTTCGTGTCCGCACCCCGCCACCCCCGGGCTGGGCGTCCAATGATGGGATGACTAATCTGGGGGCACTATGCCCGTGGAGCCCGCCCGTTCAGCCCGCCCCCAGTCCGTCGCCGCTCCCCGTTCCACCACGCCCGCGCCCCCGGCCGGCACCGTCGCGCCGCCGCCCGGCGGGCGTGCCGCGTGGCTGGCGTGGGCCATCGGCGCCGGCGTCTACGTGCTCGCCGTCATCCACCGCACCAGCCTCGGCGTGGCCGGCCTGGACGCCGCCGACCGCTTCGGCATCGGCGCGTCGGCGCTCTCCACCTTCTCCATCCTCCAGGTGCTGGTCTACGCGGCCATGCAGATACCCGTCGGCCTGCTGGTCGACCGGTTCGGCCCGCGCCGGGTGCTGCTGCTCGGCGTCGTGCTGCTCAGCACCGGGCAGCTCGCGTTCGCCTTCTCCTCCGCGTTCGTCCCCGCGCTGGCCTCCCGGGCGGTGCTGGGCTGCGGCGACGCGATGACCTTCATCAGCGTGCTGCGGATCGCCGCGCGCTGGTTCCCGGCCGCGAAGAACCCGTTCGTCGCCCAGCTCACCGGCCTCGCCGGCATGGGCGGCAACCTGGTCACCACCGTCGTCCTCGCCCAGGCGCTGCACAGCGAGGGGTGGACGCCCACCTTCACCGCGACCGCGCTGCTCGGCGTCGCCGTCTTCGCGCTCGTCGCGCTCTTCCTCCGGGAGGCCCCGCCCGGCCCGCCGGTGACCGCCGTCGCGTCCCCGGCCGCGCCCCGGCCCGCCGTCGGCCGGCAGGTCCGGCTCGCCTGGCGCGAGCCCGGCACCAGGCTCGGGCTCTGGGTGCACTTCACCACGCAGTTCCCCGGCAACGCCTTCGGCCTGCTCTGGGGCCTGCCCTACCTGGTCGAGGGCCAGGGCATGTCACGGGCCCAGGCCGGCGGGCTGCTCACGCTGCTGGTGCTCGCCAACATGACCTTCGGCTTCGCCTTCGGCCGGGTGCTCTCCCGCACCGCCCGGGCCCGGATGCCGATCGTGCTCGCCGTGATCGCCACCACCGCGGCCGGCTGGGCCCTGGTACTGGCCTGGCCGGGCGGGCGGCCGCCGCTCTGGCTGCTGGTCGCGGTCATCCTGGTGATGGGCAGCAACGGCCCGGCCTCGCTGGTCGGCCTGGACTACGCCCGCGCCCGCAACCCGGTCGAGCGGCTCGGCACCGCCTCCGGCATCGTCAACATGGGCGGCTTCATCGGCACGATGATCACGCTCTTCGGGATCGGCCTCCTGCTCGACCTGCTCACCCCGGAGGGCACCGGCACGTACTCGGCCGATGCCTTCCGCTGGGCCTTCTGCTGGCAGTACGTGCCGCTGGCGGTGGGCACGCTGATGATCCTGCGCCTGCGGAAGAAGGTCGCGTCGGCGAGGGCGTAGTCATTCCGTAGGGTTTCCGACCTGCGGAAACGCGACTAACCTAACTTTCGGGAAGGGTAGTCCCCCGCTATGCCTCACTTGAAGTGAGGCATACGACGCTCGAAGCCCTCGCCGGATCAGCCCCCGTACGCGCGCATCAGCTCGGCGATCTGCGGAGGTGTCCCGAAGATCCGGGCGCCGTGCAGGTCCACGTACATGGGGCCGTCGTCGGGGGGCGGCACCGGCCCGGTCGCGGTACTCGCCCGTGCCGCCCGCCGCAGGCGGATCAGGTCGACCAGTTTCAGCTTCGGGCAGCCCGCGACCACACGGCTGCCCCGGATGCCGACCCGCTCCACCGCCTGGCAGGAGTAGTAGCCGCCGAACGGCGGCCCGCTGTCCTCCTCCCGGCGCGGGACGTGGAAGACCATCTCGCCGTGCCGGCAGTGCACCGTCCCGTCCGAGTGGACGGTCACCCCCGGCCAGTCCTCGTGATCGATCTCCGCGACGATCTGCACCTGTTGCCCGATCGCCTCGGCCAGGGTCTCCGCCATCCGCCGTTGCTGGGTCGGACCGTCGGTGTCCCCCCGGCGGACGGAGGGGAGAAGTTCACGGGTGACCCACTCCTGGAAGGGGTGGGCATTGGGCTTCTTCGACCTCATGACGAGCAGGTAGAGCCCTGCTTCACTCACCAGGTTCAGGAATGGATTTCCGCGGACGGGTCCATTCCCACCTGCGGAAACGCGGTATGCCTCACTTGAAGTGAGGCATACCGAGCGCATATCCACGGTCCTCGTGTCCTCGGGTGACACGATCTTGCTGGCCCAGCTCGGATTGCTGCGGTCCAGCACCGCGCACACGTCCGTTGTCGCGAACCACGGCTCGCCGTCGATCATCACGACCCTGATCGGCTGCCCCGTGACCGGGAAGCTCGACCGCACCAGCACCATCTGGTCCTGTTCGTCGTCCATCGGGACGCCCCTCCTTCTTCCGGGTGACAGCCGGACTGCCCGGAACAACGAGGTCGAACGGGTGAGGTGCTGGTGCCAAGCTGACGCACGGGAGCACGAACGTCCCACCCGGCGTGCGGTGGTGTGTGTACGCCGGGTGGGTGACCGCTGCGGCCGCCGTGGCTACAGGGTGACGGCGAAGTTGGCCAGGACGCGGGCGGCCAGCTCCCGGTCGCCCTCGACGGCGACCGGGCCGGGGCGGCCGCGGCCGCAGGCGAGCCGGAGGTAGGTCTCCCAGTCCATGGTGAGCTGGACGTCGGGGGCGAGGCTGATCGACTCGTCGACGGTGCCGCGGCCCCCGGTGTCGACCCGGACGGTGCGCAGGAACTCGACCGGGCCGGTGACGTCGACGACCAGGGCCGTCCCGGCCGGCGCGCCGGCCTGGTGGGCGACCGCCTTGGGCAGCAGCTCCAGCAGGACGTCCCGGGAGACCAGGGCGCCCGGGGCGTCGAGGTTGCCGGGCACGTCGAGCGCGCGCCGCAGGTCCTGCTCGTGCACCCAGACGTCGAAGGCCCGGCGGCGCAGCAGCTCGTGGTACGGCACGTCGCGGCTGTGCGGTCCGGCGGGCCAGCGGACCGACTCGTCCGGGGTCTGCCTGGCGTTCCGCAGCGCGCGCGAGCGGCGGATGATCGTGTACTCCAGCTCGCCGGTCAGCTCGACCGAGGTGTGGCACCGGCGCTTGTCGACGGGCAGCTCGATGTAGCGGGCGAACTCGGTGGTGACGTGCCGCAGGTCCCGGGGGAGGGAGTGGATCGGGCGCGGGTCGCCGAGCAGCTCGGACTCGATGGCGATGACGTGCGAGACGACGTCCCGCACCGACCAGCCGGGGCACTCGGTGGCCCGGTTCCAGGAGTCCTCCGGGAGAGGGGTGACCAGCTCCGATATCGATTCGATGGACTGCGTCCACGCATCGGTGTAAGCCTGCACGGTCTGGTTGTCCGTCACGGGAATCTCCGGCCCTCCGTCAGCTGCCTTGCCTCGCGCGCCCTGACCTCGGGGTCGGCCGGGTTCGTCCGGCTTCCGGGCGCGCACGCTAACCGCACGTTACGCTGCCGGGTGAGAGCAGGGCAGTGCTTTCGGGTGACGATCGTAGGACTCTTGCCGTGGACGGTGGTACTGTGCGCGCTTCATTGATCCAACTCGCGGTCTCCGACACCGAGCCGCCCGCCGAGCGCCGGGCTCGCGCGGCCGCCCTGGTCCGGGCGCAGCAGGGCGCCGACCTGGTCGTCCTCCCGGAGCTGTGGGCGCTGGGCGGCTTCGCGTACGACCTCTGGTCGGACGGCGCCGAGGCCCTGGACGGGCCGACCTCGGACGCGATGGCGGCGGCCGCGAAGGCGGCCGGGGTCTGGCTGCACGCCGGGTCGGTCGTCGAGCGCGACCCCGACGGGCCGATCTACAACACCTCGCTGCTGTTCGCCCCGGACGGCGAACTGGTGCACACCTACCGCAAGGTGCACCGCTTCGGCTTCGACAGCGGCGAGGCGGTGGTGATGGGCGCCGGGCAGGAGATCGTCACCGCCGTCACCGACTTCGGCACGCTGGGCCTGGCCACCTGCTACGACCTGCGGTTCCCGGAGCTGTTCCGGGCGCTGCTGGACGCGGGCGCCCAGTTGCTGGTGATCCCGGCGGCCTGGCCGGCGAAGCGGCGTGAGCACTGGACGGTGCTGAACCGGGCCCGTGCGATCGAGGAGCAGGCCTACGTGCTGGCCTGCAACACGGCGGGCACGCACGGCGGGGTCGAGCAGGCCGGGCACAGCATCGTGGTGGACCCGTGGGGCCGGGTGCTGGCCGAGGCGGGTCCGGGCGAGGAGGTGCTGACGGTGGAGTTCGACCCGGCCGAGGTGGCCAAGGCCCGTGCCGACTTCCCGGTCCACCGGGACCGGCTGCTGGGCATCCCGGCTCCGGTCCAGCGCTGAGGCGTCCGCCGGCTCCGGCGCCGGGACCGGCGGACGCGGCCCAGGTGGGCGGGTGACGGTGGTTGTCACCGGGGGCGCCCGCGCTGCGGCGGCATCTTTTGAGAAGATGAGCGTTCGTCGTGTTCCAGCGTTCTTCGCCGGTCTGTCCCCGGGACGGCCGCCAGCCCGCCCCGAGGAGGTCGCGCGCATGTCCGGTGCCGGCGCAGGCGACGCCCGCCCCGTCATCCACCGCAACAGCCTCCGTGAGCAGATCGCGGGCGCGCTGCGCGAGGAGATGATGGCCGGCCGGCTGGCCGCCGGGCGCAACTTCACCGTCAAGGAGATCGCCGAGCTGTACGGGGTCTCGGCGACGCCGGCCCGCGAGGCGCTGGTCGACCTGGGCGCGCAGGGTCTGCTCCGGACCGAGCACCACCGGGGCTTCACGGTGCCGGAGTTCGGCTGGGACGACTTCCTGGAGATCTTCGAGTCCCGGGTGCTGCTCACCGACAGCTACTTCCGCCAGCTCGCCGTCCGGCAGGCCCTGCCGGACACGGCCGTCCGGATGCCCTCGCTGCGCCGGCGGGCGGACGCGGCCGTGCGGGCGGCCCGGTCCGGGAACCTGGACGTGATGGTGGGCTGTGACCGCCGGTTCTGGCAGGAGATGGCCGGGCTGCTCGGCAACCGCCGGATCGGCGACTACCTCGACTGGCTGCGGGTGCAGTCCTGGATGTTCGCCGCGCCCTACCTGCGGGCGATGCCGAAGCTGGGCGGGGTCTGCTGGGACCGGCACCCGGAACTGGTGGACGCGGTCGCGGCCGGCGACCTGGCCGGCGCGCACCGGATCGTCTGCGAGTACAACCTGTTCACCGTCCGGCTGCTGGCCGGGCTGGCCGGGCAGCCGGTGGAGTCGGCCGGCGTCCTGCCGCTGCTGATCGCGGGCGCCGGACCGGCGGAGCCCGCGGCGGAGGTGCCCCCGGCCACGGACGGGCCCGGGGCGGACGGCCCCCGCACGGACGGACCCGGAACGGACGGGCCGGCCCCGGAGCGGGCCCCGGCCGGGGCGGCCGGGACGGACGGCGGGCCTGCGAGCGGTGCCGCGGAGGGCGGCCGGGGCCGGGGCCGGGACCGCGAGCTGGGCCGGGAACTCGGCCGTGAGCTGGGGCTGGGCCTGGGCCTGGTGCCGCAGCCGCGTTCGGTGCCGTACGGGCGGTTCAACCGCCGGCTGCCCGAGCCGCCGTCCGGCCACCTGCCCGAGGGACGGCCCGACCCGCACCGCGCGCCGGGCCGGTAGGGTGGGCGGTCGTCGTCCCGGGCGGTCCCTGCACCGACTCCCCGGGTGCGATCCGTCCGCCCGCCGTTCGCCCCGCGAACGGCCCCGCCGCCCGGAGAGGAAGAGCCGGCCCATGGCCTGCGACCTCTGGCTCGTCCCGCTCGTGGACGTGCTGAGCCACAGCCCCGACAACCCCTTCCGGGACGATCTCGCGCTCTACAACGCCGTGCTGACCTCGCGCGGGCTGCCCGAGGTGCCGGTCTACCAGTACGTGCCGGGGATCAGCGGCGCGGTCGAGCCGATAGCCGCCTTCGACTACGACTCGCTGCACTTCCTGCGCCGCGCCTACCTGCTGGGGCTGACCGGCCTGGACATCACGCCGGTGGACGCGCTCGGCGGCGACTACGAGCAGCTGCTGGAGATGTTCGAGAGCAGCGCGGAACAGTCGCACCTGGTCTGGCACTTCGACCACGCCGGGGCGTACGTGCCGATCGAGTTCGCGGTGCCGCTGGTGGACGAGGCGCTGCTGTCCGCGGGCGGCCCGCTGGGCTCCAGCCACGGGCTGCTGCGCGAACTGCAGGCGGTCGCCCCGGCCCTGGGCATCGACCCGCTCAACCCGCCGGACCCGACCCGGCCGCTCGGCCCGACCGGGCTGGAGCAGCCGTTCGGCCCACCGCTGGACGACCTGCACCCCTTCGCCCGGGAGCGGCACGCCTGGGCGGGCCTGTACGCGGCGGCCACCCGCAGCCTCACCCAGGGCTCGATGATCGTCTTCGCCTGAGCCGCACCCTCTCGGACGCCCGGACGCCCGTACGCCCGCGAGCCGCACGCCCGCGCCTCAGCGCAGCGGGCCCTCCGGCGGCCGCTGGCGCGGCATGGTGGGCCGGGTGCCCGGCGGCGGCAGGATCCGCACCTGGGCGCCCCCGCTCGTCTCGTTCCGGCCGCCCCAGCTGCCCGCGGCCTGGGTGGGCAGCTGGGTCATGCCGGCGCGGAACTCCAGCATCCACTCCGAGGTCTCGGTGCGGACCATGTCCGAGACGTCCTCGCAGAACCGCCGCAGCACCCCGAGGCAGCGCTCGGCCGCCTCGCCCGCGGTGCCCTCGGTGGGGCCGAGCACCTCCCGCACGCACTCCGACGCCCAGTCGAACTGGAAGGCCTCCAGCCGGCGCTGCAGCGCCTGGGCGGTGGAGACGTCCCGCATCCAGCCGGAGGTCAGCCCGAACATCCGGTCCGCGCCGTAGCAGGCGGCCGAGAGCGCCAGGCCGACGTAGCCCCAGCTGGTGGCGTGCGCGACGGTGCCGGTGAGGTCGACCAGCGGCGCGGTGACCCCACCGACCGCGAAGCCGGCCGAGCCGAACCGCAGCAGCCGGGCCCAGCGGCGCTTCCAGACCCGGTCCCGCCGGTACCAGTCGATCGCCTCCACGGCCCGCTCCTCGGACCAGCGGTAGAGCTCCTCCAGCCGCTCGGCGGGCTCGCCCCAGTCGCCCAGCGGGAACTGGCGGGTGCTCAGATCGGTCCGGCGGCGGGTGGACGCCGGGCGCGCGACCGTCGCGGCGGGCTGGTCCTCCTCGCCGATCTCCTTGCCCCAGGCACTCTCCTCGGGCTGCATTTCCGGCTGGCTCACCTGTGGGGCTCCCTGTGGCGGGCGGACTGCTGGGTCTGACGGCGCGTCGCCCTGACGCGCCATCGGCCTGACGGGCCGTGGAACGCCGGGGGGACGCATCGGACGCGCGACGCCCCGGGGACGAGTCTGGCGTGTCCGGGGGTGTCGCACCGGCCGCGGCCGGTGGTGGTCCAACAGCACTTCTTACCGCCAAATGGCTGACCGTGGGGGCGCTTCGCCAATGATCGTTACCGGATCCGCGCACCGGAACCCGAGGTGAGCGGGTTGCGGCGGTCGGCGGGATTTCACCCGTCCGAGCGAGGCCCCGGTGACCCGCCGTCCTGACCCGGACACCCGGAGTCGATCTCCGGTGCCGCGGATTGGAGGATCCTCCTACTCCGGCAGCGTACGGAGCGCTTTCGCTGGAGGTTCCGACGGGACCGGAGAGCAGCCTGAACCGGCCACCGACTACCCTTGCCAACCGTGAAGGTCCTCGTCATCGGCGGCGGCGCCCGCGAACACGCCCTGTGCCGCTCTCTGTCCCAAGATCCCGCCGTGACCGAGCTGCACTGCGCCCCGGGCAACGCCGGGATCGCGCAGGTGGCGACGGTCCACCCGGTCGACCAGCTGGACGGCGCGCAGGTCGCGGCGCTCGCCCGGCGGCTCGACGCCGGGCTGGTCGTGGTCGGCCCGGAGGCCCCGCTGGTCGCGGGCGTCGCCGACGCCGTGCGCGCCGCCGGCGTCCCGGTCTTCGGCCCGTCCGCCCGGGCCGCCCGTCTGGAGGGCTCGAAGGCCTTCGCCAAGGACGTGATGGCCGCGGCCGGCGTGCCCACGGCCCGCTCCTACGTGTGCACCACCGTCGAGGAGGCGGCCGAGGCGCTGGACGCCTTCGGTGCGCCCTACGTGGTCAAGGACGACGGCCTGGCCGCCGGCAAGGGCGTCGTGGTCACCTCCGACCGCGAGGCCGCGCTGGCCCACGCCGCCTCCTGCGAGAGGGTGGTGATCGAGGAGTACCTGGACGGCCCCGAGGTCTCGCTCTTCGCCATCACCGACGGCACCACCGTCGTCCCGCTCCAGCCCGCGCAGGACTTCAAGCGCGCGCTGGACGGCGACGAGGGCCCGAACACCGGCGGCATGGGCGCCTACTCGCCGCTGCCGTGGGCGCCCGAGGGCCTGGTCGAGGAGGTCCTGGAGACCGTCCTGCAGCCGACCGTGGACGAGCTGCGCCGCCGCGGCACCGAGTTCTCCGGCCTGCTCTACGCGGGTCTGGCGCTGACCTCCCGCGGCACCCGCGTGATCGAGTTCAACGCCCGCTTCGGCGACCCGGAGACCCAGGTCGTGCTGGCCCGGCTGCGGACCCCGCTGGCGGCCGTCCTGCACGCCTCCGCCACCGGCACGCTGGACCAGCTGGAGCCGCTGCGCTGGGACGAGGGCGCCGCCGTCACCGTGGTCGTCGCCTCCGAGGGCTACCCGGCCGCGCCGCGCACCGGAGACCCGATCGAGGGCCTGGCCGAGGCCGAGGCCGCCGACGGCACCGCGTACGTGCTGCACGCCGGCACCCGGGCGGGCGAGGACGGCGAGGTGCTCAGCGCCGGCGGCCGCGTCCTCTCGGTCACCGCGACCGGCGCCGACCTGGCCGAGGCCCGCACCCGCGCCTACGACGCGCTGGGCCGGATCGGCCTCAAGGGCGGGCAGCACCGCACCGACATCGCGCTCAAGGCCGCCGGCCGGTAGGCGGTTCCGGCGCTCCGCGGGGCGCTGCGTCCGAGGGGAAACAACCCCCATGGACGCAGCGCCCCGCGGCGTTTCGGGGGGCGGTGGGCCGGGAGCCGTTCCGGCAACCGACGCACCGTTCGGCGGCCGGAATCCAGCCCATCGAGTGACAGCACCCGCATCCGGCTGACGTAGCCGGGCGCCCGGCCTTATGGTGCGCTGGTCCGCAGTGCCCAGGGCCGCGCCGCTCGCGGCCGCCGCCGGGTAGCGGCGGTCACGTGGGGGGATGCTGGACGGCGTCCGGCCGGGCGGGCACGCACGACCGCTTCGCACGGCGTCCCGGCGCGGTCGTCCGGATTCCGGCCGACGTCACCGGGACGAGTGGAAACCGTCGGGATCCGGAACACCCACCCGGGTGCGGGCGTCGAAAATGTCAGAAGCGCCACACAGCATGTACTACCGGGGATCGGACGTCACCGTTTCCCAGTCGGAAGTGATCGTTTCGAGTCGGCTCAGGGCCCCGTCAACGGATGCCCGAGGGCTCCGAAGGGGGTGCCGCACCGTATGGCCGCTGTCGACACCGCGCGCGCTCATGCCCAGGCGGTCCTGCGGGTCCGTGGTCTCGCCCTCGCCGCCGCCGCACTGCCCGCGGCCGTCGCGGTGGTGCTGCTCGCGGGCCGGTTCACCGGCCGGCTCGGTGCGCCCGGCGCCCCCGACGCCGCCGCCTGGGACGCCGTCCGCTGGGCGGTCTGCGCGGTCGCCGCCGCCACCCTGCTGGTGGCCGGGCTGGCCGCCCGGGCCCACCGCCGGGCCGTCCCGCCGCAGACCCCGGCCGTCCCGCTGGAGCGGGCCGAGGCCCCCGAGCTGTACCGGCTGATCGACGAGCTGGCCGACCGGCTGGACGTCCCCGCGCCGTCCGCGATCGCGCTCACCCCGGACTGCGACAGCTGGCTGGAGGACCTCCCGCCGGCCCGCCCGGCCGACCGCCGGGCCCGGCGCGCCGCACACCACCACCCGCCCGCGCCGGTGCTGGTGATCGGCTCGCCCTTCCTCTGGTGGATGCGGGCCGGCGAGCTGCGCGCCCTGCTCGCCCCGGTGGTGGCCGGCACCGCGGCCGCCGCCGACCCGGACATCGCCGCCGCCCGCCGCTTCCTGCGCGGTCTGGACGCCAGCCTGGACCCGGCCCCCGCCGCCGGGCCGGCCGGGACCGGCGGGCCCGCCGCACCCGGCACGCCGCGCACCGGCCGCCGCGGCCCGGCCGGCCTGACCGACCGGATCACCCGCCGGCTGCTCGGCGCCTGCCGCGCGCACTCCGCCGAGCTGGAGCGGGCCGTCGCCGGCTGGGCCTCCGAGCAGGCCCGCGCGGTCGACTACGGCCTGCGGATCGCCGCCCAGGAGCAGGTCGGCCTGGCCTACGCAGGCTGGGACCGGCTGCTCACCCGGGTCGCGCTGCCCGCCTGGCGGCTCGGCCGGCACCCCGTCCACCTCAACGCCGGCGTGGTCGCCGCGCTCACCGAGCTGTCCCGGCGCGACCGGCTGGCCGACGGCTACGGCAGCCGGCTCGGCGACCGCCCCGCCTGCGACCTGCTGGAGGAGCCCGGCGCGGTCGACGAGGCGGTCTCGCTGCTCGCCGCCGAGCTGTTCTTCGGCCGGCCCGCCTCCGGCAGCTGGCGCGAGCTGGACTGGGCCGACTACCCGGCCGAGGTGGTCGACGCCGGCTGGCGCAGGCGGGCCGCCGCCCTGCAGTCGGCCCTGGACCGGGCGGCCCCGCAGGCCCGCCCCGGCGCCCCGACCCTCACCCGGCTGCTGGCCCGGCTCGCCGAGGGCGACGGCGAGCCGCTGGCCGCCGCGCTCACCGCCCAGCTGGCCCGCACCACGGCCCCCGCACCCCTGCTCGAACCCGTCCGCACCGGGCGCGACCTGCTGGCCGACCACGTGACCGCGATGGTCTGCTGCGCCGCCGTCGACACCGCCGGGGCCACCCCGGGCCTGGACTGGCTGGACGGCCCGGTGCTGCTGATCGGCGGCGTCCGCCGGACCGACCTGGCCGCCCCGGTGGCCCAGGCCGTGGAACAGGGCCAGGACGGTCCGCTGCGCGCCTGGCTGGACGCCGCCGAGGTCCGCCTGGAGAAGCCGGTCCGGCTCTGACCGGAGTGATCGAAGAGGGCGCTCGCCGCCCGGGCTCGCGCCCCCGGACCGGCCGGGGGCGGCGGGTCTCCGCAGGCCGGAGGCCTTCCGCGGGCCGACCGGAAGATTCACCGCCACTAGTTGCTACCGTTGGGTGACACAGCGCCAGCACTCTGTGGTGTATTAGACCGCACGCACATCCGGTGGGCACGTGCCAGCCGGCGGAGGTGCACCTGTGGGAGGGGCGCGTGGGGACGGAACTCAACCGCCGCTGGGAGTCCGGGACGCACGCGTACAGCGTCTCCGACCCCTTCGGCCAGGGCCCGCTGCCCTGGCTGCGCAGCCCCGACCAGTACCTCGCGGGCGCCGGGGGCACCGTGCCCTGGTACGTCTCGGTGGACGCGCCGGGCCAGCAGCCGCTGGCCGCCGGCGTCCGGCCGCCCAAGCCGCCGGTCGGCACCCCGCAGGGCGCCAACGACGTGGTGCAGCAGATCAAGGGCTTCGCCTCGGCCGGCACCGTCCGCCCCGGCGGCTCGGTGGACTTCCGGGTCACCGTCAACCCGCCCCGCGAGTTCACCGTCGACGTCTACCGGATCGGCCACTACGGCGGCGACGGCGCCCACCACATGACGTCCAGTCCGCTGATCGCCGGGCTGGCCCAGCCCGCCCCGCTGGTGGCCGGCCGGACGGTCTCCTGCCACCACTGGTGGCACTCCTGGCGGCTGCAGATCCCGGCCCACTGGCAGCCCGGCGCCTACGTCGCCGTGCTGACCACCGGCGACATGCTGCACCGCAGCCACATCCCCTTCACCGTGCGGGACTTCGAGGACCGCGCACACGCCGCCGAGCTGCTGCTGGTGCTCCCCGACGTGACCTGGCAGGCGTACAACCTGTTTCCCGAGGACGGCCGCAGCGGCGCCAGCCTCTACCACGCCTGGGACGACCGGGGCCGGCTGGTCGGCGAGCCGGAGGCGGCCGTCACCGTCTCCTTCGACCGCCCGCACGCCACCGCCGGACTGCCGCTGCACGTCGGCCACGCCTACGACTTCATCCGGTGGGCCGAGCGGTACGGCTACGACCTCTCCTACGCCACCGCCACCGACCTGCACGCCGGCCTGGTCGACCCGGCCCGGCACAAGGCGCTGGTCTTCCCCGGCCACGACGAGTACTGGTCCGAGCCGATGCGCCGGGCCGCCGAACGGGCCCGCGACGGCGGCACCTCGCTGGTCTTCCTCTCCGCCAACACCATGTACTGGCGGGTCGAGCTGAGCCCGGCCCCCTCCGGCGAGCCCAACCGGCTGCTCAACTGCCGCAAACGGCAGAAGGTCCAGCCCGGCAGCCCGGCCGCCGGGGTGCCCGGCGCCGCCAGCGCGCTCTGGCGGGACGCCGGAGAGCCCGAGCAGCACCTGCTCGGTGTGCAGTACTCGGGCCGGGTCGCCGCCCCCGTCCCGCTGGTCGCCCGGCACACCGCGCACTGGCTCTGGGACGGCACCGGCGTCCAGGAGGGGGACGAGCTGCCCGGGCTGGTGGCCGGCGAGGCGGACCGCTACTACCCCAAGGTGGCGCTGCCCGAGCACACCGAGCGGGTGCTGCTCGCCCACTCCCCGTACCGGGATCCCGGCGGCCGCACCCGCTACCAGGAGACCTCGCTCTACCGGGCCCCGAGCGGCGCGTACGTCTTCGCCGCCGGCACCTTCGCCTGGTCACCCGCGCTGGACCGGCCCGGACTCACCGACGAGCGGATCCAGCGGGCCACCGCCAACCTGCTGGACCGGCTCTGCAAGAACTGACCGGAGCGGGCCGGGCCGGGCGGGCGTGAAAGACTGCAAGGGCAGTGACCTCCCCTTTCGCGCCCCACGCCCGCGAACGACCCCTGAGGACTGAGACACCTTGAGCGGATTTGTCACGAAGCCCGAGCCGGTCCAGGTACCCGGCCTGGTCCACCTGCACACCGGCAAGGTGCGCGACCTCTACCGCACCGGGTCCGGGGAGCTGGTGATGGTCGCCAGCGACCGCACCTCCGCCCACGACTGGGTGCTCCCGAACGAGATCCCCGACAAGGGCCGCGTCCTCACCCAGCTCTCGCTGTGGTGGTTCGAGCGGATCGCCGACATCGTGCCCAACCACGTGATCTCCACCGAGGTCCCGGCCGGCGCCCCCGCCGACTGGACGGGCCGCACCCTGGTCTGCCGCAGCCTGGACATGATCCCGGTCGAGGCCGTCGCCCGCGGCTACCTGGCCGGCTCCGGCCTGAGCGAGTACGAGGAGAGCCGGACGGTCTGCGGCATCGCCCTGCCGGAGGGCCTGGTGAACAGCTCCGAGCTGCCCGCCCCGATCTACACCCCGGCGCTCAAGGCCGAGGTCGGCGAGCACGACGAGAACGTCCCCTACGAGGAGACCGCCCGCCGGATCGGCGCCGAGCTCGCCAACCAGCTGCGCCGCACCACCCTGGACGTCTACGCCCGGGCCCGGGACATCGCCCGCGAGCGCGGCATCATCCTGGCCGACACCAAGTTCGAGTTCGGCCTGCTGGACGGCGGGCTGGTGATCGGCGACGAGGTGCTCACCCCGGACTCCTCCCGGTACTGGCCGGCCGACGAGTGGCAGCCCGGCCGCTCGCAGCCGTCCTTCGACAAGCAGCTCATCCGCGACTGGCTGGTCTCCCCGGCCTCCGGCTGGGACCGCTACAGCGAGGAGCCGCCGCCGGCCCTGCCCGACGAGGTCGTCGAGCAGTCCCGGGCCAAGTACATCGAGGTGTACGAGCGGCTGACCGGCACCACCTGGGCCTGACGACCGCGGTGGCGCCCGCGGGCCCGGCTCAGATCCAGCCGTGCTCGCGGGCGATCCGCACCGCCGCGTGGCGGTTCTCGGCGCCCAGCTTGCCGGCCGCCGAGGAGAGGTAGTTGCGGACCGTCCCCTGGGAGAGCGACGCACGCGCGGCGATCTCCGCGATCGAGGTGCCGTGGGCGGCCAGCTCCAGCACGTCCGTCTCGCGCGGGGTCAGCGGCGTCTCGCCGGCGCTGATCGCGTCCGCCGCCAGTTCCGGGTCGACGTACCGGCCGCCCGCCCGCACGGTGCGGATGATCCCGGCGAGGTCCGCCGCCGAGACGGTCTTCGGCAGGAAGCCGCGCACCCCGACCTCCAATGCCCGCTTGAGGTAGCCCGGGCGGCCGTGGCCGGTCACGATCATGGTCCGGCAGTCCGGCAGCATCCGGCGCAGTTCGGTGGCCACCTCGATGCCGTCCAGCCCGGGCATCTGGAGGTCCAGCACCGCGATGTCCGGGCGGTGCGCCGAGGCCATCGCCACCGCCTCCGGGCCGGAGGCGGCCTGGGCGACCACGTCGATGTCGTCCTCCAGGGAGAGCAGCGCGGCCAGCGCACCCCGGATCAGGTGCTCGTCGTCGGCGAGCAGGACGCGGACGGTCGCGGTGTCGGTCATCGGCGGGGCCTTCCTGGGAGCGGGTTCAGACGGGGACGCTGGCGAGCAGCCGGAAGCTGCCCGGCCCGGTGTCCGGGACGGTCAGCTCGCCGTCGTGGGCGGCCAGCCGCTCGCGCAGGCCGTGCAGCCCGGTCCCGCTGCCCTGGGAGGGGATCGGGACGGCCGGCACCCCGTCATTCTCCAGCTCCAGCACCGCCCGGTCGCCGTCCCGGCGCAGCCGGATCGTGCAGCGGCCCGCCTCGCTGTGCCGCAGCACGTTGGTGGTGGCCTCGCGGATCACCCAGCCGAGCACCGACTGGACCTCGGCCGGCAGCGCGTCGGCCTCCTCGCCGAGGTCGATCTCGCAGGCCACGTCGGCGGAACGGAGCACCGCCCGGGCGCCGATCGCCTCCGCGTGCAGGCCCGCCGTGCGGTAGCCGCGGACCACGTCCCGGACCTCGCGCTGGGACTCCTGGGCGATCTTCTGCACCTCGGCCATCTGGTCGGCGGCCTCCGGCCGGCCGCGCCGGGCCAGCTGGACGGCCAGTTCGCTCTTCAGCGCGATGGTGGTGAGGTTGCGGCCCATCACGTCGTGCAGGTCGCGGGAGAACCGCAGCCGCTCCTCGGCGACGGCCAGCCGGGCCTGCGCCTCGCGGGCCGCGTCCAGCTCCCAGACCACCGACTGCAGCCAGGCGAAGCTGCGGCAGCTGCACCCGACGAGGGTCATGCCGACCACGGTGAAGAAGAGCGTCCCGGCGACGGTGGCCGGGTCGATGCCCACCAGGAGCATGGCCGGCGCGATGGCCAGCACGCCGGTCAGCCCGGCCGGGGCCGACCACCGCGGCGGCAGCCCGATGGAGACCGGGCCGAAGGCCGAGAAGAGGATGGTGCTCGTGTAGGCGGCGCTGAACGGGAGCGGGTCCGGTCCCGCGCCGACACGTGGTCCGAGCAGCAGGACCGCCCAGCAGCCCGCCACCGCGACGGCGCCGTTCAGGGCGAGCCAGCGACGGTGGTCGGAGGGCCGCTTGAGGTAGTGGTCCACCGAGGTCCGGTAGGCACGCAGGGTGGTCAGCGTCAGGGCGAGGCCGATCACCAGCGCGACCCGGGCGGCGTCCCGGTAGCCCTGGTTCTCCGCGGTGGAGGTGTTGCTGAGCAGGCTGATCGGCAGCGGGACGAGCGCCATCAGGTAGAGCGACCAGCGGAGGTAGAGCTCGGAGCGCTGCGGCTTGCTGGAGCTCCGCCACCTGCGCACCGGATTCACGACACCCATCTGCTCCGCTCCCCGTCCGGCCATGATCGTGTTGAGGCCTTCCTATCAGAGGCGGGACGGGGGCGGGGCCTTCGCTCCGCCCCGTCGGACGGGTCAGCGGCGCGGCTCCCAGCGGAAGTAGCGGACGGCGCCCCAGACGGCGAGCGCCAGCCAGACGGAGCCGGTGACCAGGTGCGGGGCGGCGGCGGCCCAGCTGCCGGCGAAGCCGGTGGGGGCGGCGGAGCCGTCGGTGCCGAACCAGCCGACGCGGACCAGCTGGAAGGCCGGGGTGGTGGGCAGCAGGCGGCAGACGTCGGCGACCCGGTCGGGCATGACCTCCAGCGGGAAGAACAGGCCGGAGCCGAACTGGGTGAGCAGCAGGACCGGCATGGTGGTGATGCCCGCGCTCTCGACGGTCCTGGTGAACGCGCTGGAGATGGCGGCCAGGGCCATCAGGGTGCCGACGACCAGGACCAGCCCGACGGCCAGCAGCAGCGGGTTGACCGGCGCGGTGAGGTCGAGCACGGAGGCGCCGGCCACGCCGATCACGGTGCACATCAGCAGGGCGAGGCCGACCGAGGGCACCGCGGTGCCGGCCAGGATCTCGGCGTCCCGGGCCTCGCCGGTGCGCAGCCGCTTGAGCACCAGCTCGCCGCGGCGGGCCACGTAGGCCGCGGTCAGGTTGTAGTAGACGACGAAGGCCAGCACCATCCCGACGGCGCCGTTGACCAGCAGCGAGTCGACGTCGAGGCCGGGGTTGTCCTTGGCCTGCTGGTCGAGGACGTTCTTCAGCCCGAAGACCAGCAGCACCGGCAGCAGCAGGGCGGTGAACAGCGCGGTCCGGTTGCGCAGCAGCAGGACGGCCTCGGCGCGGCCGAGCGCGAGCAGGCGGCGGGTGGCGGTGCTCCGCGGGCCGGAGGGGGCGGAGGAGACGACGGCGGTGGTCATCGGGCGAGTCCGATCAGGCGGCGGCGGGCGGAGGGGGCGGTGGGGGTGTCGGCCGGCGGCGGTCCCTCCAGGGCCGCCTCGGAGGCGATGGCGAGGAAGGCCTCCTCCAGCGAGGCGCTGCGGGCGTCGAGGGCGCCGAGCGCGATGCGGTGCTGGTCGGCCCAGCCGAGCAGCTCGGTGAGGGTGGCCTGGAGGCGCGGGGTCTGCACGGTGATCTTCCGGCCGTCCGCGACCACCTGGGCCCCGGCCAGCGCCGGGAGCGAGGCCCCGGTGTACTCGGGGAGTTCGAAGGTGATCCGGGAGGGGCGGCCGGCGATCACCTCGGCCACGGTGCCGGTGGTGACGACCCGGCCGCCGTGCATGATGGCCAGCCGGTCGGCCAGCTCCTCGGCCTCCTCCAGGTAGTGCGTGGTGAGCAGCACCGTGGTGCCCTGGGCGCGCAGCTCGCGGACCAGCCGCCAGACGGCGGCGCGGGCCTCCGGGTCGAGGCCGGTGCTGGGCTCGTCCAGGAAGAGCACCTCGGGCCGGCCGAGCAGGGCCATCGCCAGGTCGAGCCGGCGGCGCTCGCCGCCGGAGAGCTGCTTGACCCGGACCTTGCGGCGGGCGCTCAGGCCGACCAGCTCCAGCGCCTCGTCCAGCGGGCGGGCGTGGCTGGTCATCCCGGCCCAGGAGCGGCCGGTCTCGGCGACGGTGAGGTCCCCGGGGAAGCCGCCCTCCTGGAGCATGATGCCGATCCGGGGGCGGACGGTGGCCCGCTCGCGGTACGGGTCGTGGCCGAGGACCCGGACCCGGCCGCCGGTCGGGGCGGCGAGGCCCTCGATCAGCTCCATGGTGGAGGTCTTGCCGGCGCCGTTGGTGCCGAGCAGTGCGAACAGCTCGCCCCGGCCGACGGAGAGGTCGACGCCGCGCACCGCGTGGTAGCCGGTGGTGCCGGAGCCGTAGCGGCGGTGGAGGTCGGTGACCTCGATCACGGGTTCGCCGGGGAAGGGGAGCTGGCTCGTTTCCATGCCTCAAGCCTTCCGCCGCCGGGGCGCCGCGGGCAGTGCGCGCCGTCATGAGAAGGGGATGCACCGGCACGGGTCGGCGATGACAAATGTCATCGGCCGGAAGCGGGCGGTCCGGCCGGGAATGCCGGGCGGGAAACGCCGAAGGGCCCTCTCGATCGAGAGGGCCCTTCGTACTGGAGCGGACGACGAGATTCGAACTCGCGACCCTCACCTTGGCAAGGTGATGCTCTACCAACTGAGCCACGTCCGCAGGACAAGATATTGAGTTGTGCTGTGCTCGCGCACTGCGAGCGGACGACGAGATTCGAACTCGCGACCCTCACCTTGGCAAGGTGATGCTCTACCAACTGAGCCACGTCCGCACGGTGCCTGGTGGGGCACCGGCCGCCTCTTCGGATCTCTCCGTTGCGGCGACGAGGAATACTCTACAGCATCCGTCGGGGTGGTCGCCCCACCCTTTCGGTGCAGGTGGGACGACCGGGCCCCGCGGCGGTCCGGCAGGGGTCAGTTCGCCTCGGCGAACGCCTCGTACACGTGCTTGGGGATGCGGCCCCGGGCGGGCAGCTCCATGCCGCGCGACTGGGCCCAGGCGCGCACGGCGGCCGGGTCCGGGGTGAGCGCGGTGCGCCGGAAGGACTTTCCGGTACGGCTCTGGCGGCGGCCGGCCGCGACGAACGGGGCGAGGGCCTCCCGCAGCTTTTCCGCATTGTCCAGGGACAGGTCGATCTCGTAGGACTTCCCGTCGACGCCGAAGTGGACGGTTTCCGCGGCGGCGCCGCCGTCCAGGTCGTCGGAGAGCGTGACGACTACACGCTGAGCCATGGGTGTCAATCCTCTCGGGCAATTCGGCCGAAGGGCGCGGGGTGCGCTCCCGTGGCCTGCTGTGCACCACACGCGCAAGGGCATACGGGCAGGCCTGATGGCGTGCCGGATACGCAGCACTTGCCGCGGCAGGTGGCCCTATTCTGCACCCGAAGCGGGTCGAAATCGAAGAGTCCGGCTTTCTTTTCCGGATATTCACGTGTCTTCGCCGCTGTGCCGGATACCGGCGCTCCGGGCTGGCCGATCTGTCCCGGAGTGCCGGTATTCGGGTGCTCTTCGGCCGTTCTCCTTCGGGGCGCCGAATCCGGGGAAATGGGGCGCCCGCCGGACCGGCCCGGGGCCCCGGAACCCTTGGTACGTAAGGGTCCCGGGTCTACGCGCGTCGCCCGCCCCGGCCAGCAATCGGACCCGAAACCCCCGGTAGTCTGGAGTTCCCCCGCCTCACGAAGACACCACCGGGAGTGCCAGTGGCACGCGTCGTAGTCGACGTCATGCTCAAGCCGGAGATCCTCGACCCCCAGGGACAGGCGGTGCAGCGTGCACTGCCCCGTCTCGGTTTCACCGGGATCGCCGACGTCCGCCAGGGCAAGCGTTTCGAGCTGGAGCTGGAGGGCCCGGTCGATGACGCCGCGCTCGCCCGTATCCGCGAAGCCGCCGAGACCTTTCTCGCCAACACCGTGATCGAGGACTTCACCGTCCACATCGAGGAGGAGGGCAAGTGACCACCCGCGTCGGCGTCGTCACTTTCCCCGGCTCGCTCGACGACCGTGACGCCCAGCGTGCGGTCCGGCTCGCCGGCGCCGAGCCGGTGGCCCTCTGGCACCGTGACAAGGATCTCCACCAGGTCGACGCGGTCGTCCTGCCGGGCGGATTCAGTTACGGCGACTATCTGCGCGCGGGCGCCATCTCGCGCTTCTCGCCGGTGATGGAGAGCATCATCGAGCAGGCGAAGCTGGGAATGCCGGTCCTCGGCATCTGCAACGGCTTCCAGGTGCTGACCGAGTCCCACCTGCTGCCCGGGGCCATGCTCCGCAACAACCACCTCCACTTCATCTGCCGCGAACAGAAGCTGCGGGTGGAGAATGCGGGCACCGCCTGGACCGTCGATTACCAGGCGGGGCAGGAGATTTACATCCCGCTGAAGAACATGGACGGCCGCTACACCGCGGACGCGCGCACCATCGACGAGCTGGAGGCCGAGGGCCGGGTGGTTTTCCGCTACCTGGACGTCAACCCCAACGGCTCGATCAACGACATTGCCGGCATCACCAACGCCGCCGGGAACGTCGTCGGCCTGATGCCGCACCCGGAGCACGCGGTGGAGCCGCTCGTCGGTACCGGTGGCACCGACGGTCTGGGCTTCTTCACTTCCGTACTGAAGCAGCTGGTGAACGCCTGATGAGCCTCGACACCGTCAAGAACGCCGAGCAGACCCCGGACGCCGCCCAGCCCTGGGCCGAACTCGGCCTCAAGGAGGACGAGTACGCGCGCATCCGCGAGATCCTCGGCCGCCGTCCGACCGGCGCCGAGCTCGCGATGTACTCCGTCATGTGGTCGGAGCACTGCTCGTACAAGAGCTCCAAGGTCCACCTGAAGCAGTTCAGCGAGAAGAAGCCGCAGAGCGACGCGATGCTCGTCGGCATCGGCGAGAACGCCGGTGTGGTCGACGTCGGCCAGGGCTACGCGGTCACCTTCAAGGTCGAGTCGCACAACCACCCGTCGTACATCGAGCCCTACCAGGGCGCGGCCACCGGCATCGGCGGCATCGTGCGCGACATCCTGGCGATGGGCGCCCGCCCGGTCGCGGTGATGGACCCGCTGCGGTTCGGCGCGGCCGACCACCCGGACACCCGGCGCGTGCTGCCCGGGATCGTCGCGGGCATCGGCGGCTACGGCAACTGCCTGGGCCTGCCGAACATCGGCGGCGAGGTCGTCTTCGACTCCTGCTACCAGGGCAACCCGCTGGTCAACGCGCTCTGCGTGGGCGTGATGAAGCACGAGGACATCCACCTCGCGCAGGCCTCCGGCGCCGGCAACAAGGTCATCCTGTACGGCGCCCGCACCGGCGGCGACGGCATCGGCGGCGTCTCGGTGCTCGCCTCCGAGACCTTCGACGACACCAAGCCGACCAAGCGCCCGGCGGTCCAGGTCGGCGACCCGTTCCAGGAGAAGCTCCTGATCGAGTGCACCCTGGAGATCTTCCGGGAGAAGCTCGTCAAGGGCATCCAGGACCTCGGCGGCGCCGGTCTGTCCTGCGCCACCAGCGAGCTGGCCTCGGCCGGCTCCGGCGGCATGCGGATCGACCTCGACACCGTGCACCTGCGCGACAACACGCTCTCGCCCGAGGAGATCCTCATGAGCGAGTCGCAGGAGCGCATGTGCGCCATCGTCGAGCCCGGCAAGGTCGCCCGCTTCCTGGAGATCTGCGAGAAGTGGGACGTCATCGCCAACGTCATCGGTGAGGTGACCGACGGCGAGCGCCTGGAGATCTTCTGGCACGGCGAGCTGGTGGTCGACGTGCCGCCGCGCACCGTCGCCCACGAGGGCCCGACCTACCACCGCCCGTACGCCCGCCCGAGCTGGCAGGACGCGCTGCAGGCCGACGCCCCGAGCGCCGGCCGGCTGGCCCGCCCGACCACCGGCGAGGGCCTGAAGGCCGACCTGCTCAAGGTCGCCGGCTCGCCGAACCAGGCCTCCAAGGCCTGGATCACCGACCAGTACGACCGGTTCGTCATCGGCAACACCGTGCTGGCCACCCCCGAGGACTCGGGCATGATCCGGATCGACGAGGAGACCAACCTCGGCGTCTCGGTCGCCACCGACGGCAACGGCCGCTACGCCAAGCTGGACCCGTACACCGGTGCCCAGCTGGCCCTGGCCGAGGCGTACCGCAACGTCGCGGCCGGCGGTGCCAAGCCGCTCGCCGTCTCCGACTGCCTCAACTTCGGCTCCCCCGAGGACCCGGACGTGATGTGGCAGTTCGCCGAGGCGACCCGCGGTCTGGCCGACGCCTGCCTGGCGCTCGGCACCCCGGTCACCGGCGGCAACGTCTCGCTGTACAACCAGACCGGCGAGGTCGCCATCCACCCGACCCCCGTGGTCGCGGTGCTCGGCGTCATCGACGACGTCACCCGGCGTACCCCGATCGGCTTCGCCGAGGAGGGCCAGCTGCTCTACCTGCTCGGTGACACCGAGGACGAGCTCGGCGGCTCGGCCTGGTCGCAGGTGGTCCACGACCACCTCGGCGGTCTGCCGCCGAAGGTCGACCTGGACCGCGAGAAGCTGCTCGGCGACATCCTGATCGCCGCCTCGCGCGACGGCATGATCGACGCCGCGCACGACCTCTCCGACGGCGGCCTGGGCCAGGCGCTGGTGGAGAGCTGCCTCAAGGGCGGCCACGGCGCTCGGGTCATCGTGCCCGAGGGCATGGACCCGTTCGTGTTCCTGTTCTCCGAGTCGGCCGGCCGCGCGGTCGTCGCGGTGCCGCGCAGCGAGGAGCTCCGGTTCAACGACATGTGCACCGCGCGCGGCCTGCCGGCCACCCGCATCGGGGTGGTCGACGGTGACGTCCTGGACGTCCAGGGCCAGTTCACGGTCTCGCTGGCCGAGCTGACGGACGCCCACACCGGCGTGATCGAGGCTCTGCTCGGCTGATCCCCGCCGCGGACCGGGTCGTCGCGACCCGGCGGCGGGCCGGTGACCGCCCCGAGGGGCGGACGGTTCGAACGGACCGTCCGCCCCTCGGCGTATGTTGGGGCGCATGCCTCCCAAGTCCCGTACCTACCAGCCGGGGAAGGTCCGCGCCGCACTGGCGGGGCAGGCCGCCGCGCTGCGTGACACCGTCGACGAGCTCTGCGCCCGCCCGGACGCCGGGGACCTGCTCGCCCGGCCCACGCGGCTGGGGGAGTGGACGGTGCGTGAGCTGATCGCCCATCTCGCCGTCCAGATCGACTGGGTGCCCGCGCACCTCGACGACCCGCTGGAGGGCCGGCCGCCGCTGGACCTGCTCGGGTGGGTGGCCGCGGTCGGCACGGTCGCGCCGCTGCTCGACGAGCAGGCGAGGGCGAAGGCCGCGGCGGAGTTCGGCGGGGACCCTTCCTCGGTGGCGGAGGCGTTCCGGGAGGCCACGGCCCGGCTGGCCGGCACCGTGGCCGGGGCCGGCGCCCACGACCCGGGCCGCCGGTTCGAGATCCGGCTCGGCTCGATGCTGCTCACGGACATGTTGGTGACCCGGCTGGTGGAGACGGTCGTGCACGCCGACGACCTGGCCGACGCGACGGGCCTCCCGGCCTTCCCGCACGACCGCCAGGCCCTCGCCGCCGTCACCCGGCTGCTGGCCGACGCGCTGGCCGACCGCGCCCCCGGCGGCGCGGTCGAGCTGCGGGTGCCGCCGTACGCGGTGGTGCAGGCCGTGGCGGGGCCGCGGCACACCCGGGGCACGCCGCCGAACGTGGTCGAGACCGACCCGCTGACCTGGATCCGGCTCGCCACCGGCCGGACCGGCTGGGCGGACGCGGTGGACGCCGCCGCGGTCTCCGCCAGCGGGGAGCGGAGCGACCTGCGGGAGTACCTGCCGCTGCTGGGCTGACGGGCGGGGGCGGTCCGGGCCCCGTGGCCGCGGCTACGGCACCGAGGGGCCGCCGAGGTAGGTGCCGTCCGCCGTGTACGGCCAGGCGTTGGGCGCGCAGCCCTTGAGCCCGTAGATCTGCTGCATCATCGCGGGCGCGGGCTTGCCCTTGCCGGGGCAGGTCTCGTGCCCGTGGCCGATCCGGTGCCCGACCTCGTGGTTGACGATCAGCGCCCGGTACTCCTCGATCGGGCCGCTGAACTGCGGTGACCCGGTGTTCCAGCGCTTGATGTTGACCAGCACCTGGTCGCCGACGTTGCAGTTCACCTCGCCGTGGGTGTCGAGGCCGGCCGCGCCGCAGATCTTGTCGACGGTGCCCGGCGAGGCGATCTTGACGGTGAAGTCGTACGCGCCGCCCGCCACCAGCTGGAAGCCGTTCCTGCGGTCGTTGGTCCAGCCCCGCTTGTCGGCCAGGATGCCCTGGATCTGGGCGGCGGCCGCCGCGGGGTCGATCCCGATGCCCTCCTCGACCTCGACCCGGTAGCGGCGGACGGGACCCTTGCCGACGGGTGCGGCCGCGCCGGGGGCGACGGTGAAGGTGCCCGAGCCCTTGCTGGGGCCCGGGTGCCCGGCACGCCCGGGCCGGCCTACGGCGCGGGGGACGGCGTCGGCTTCCTGCACGTCCCGGCGATGGGCAAGGACTACCAGGTGCTGATCCGGA
>NZ_JBEYVJ010000044.1:0-38097 GCF_040643935.1 Kitasatospora sp. NPDC047058
GCGCGGGCGGGGTCAGCCCGTCAGTTCGGCGGCGACCAGCTCCGCGAGCTGGACGGCGTTGAGCGCGGCGCCCTTGCGCAGGTTGTCGTTGGAGACGCTGGCGCAGGTCGACGACAGCACGTGCGGGCCGCTCATCAACGCCGCCACCCGGGACGACATCACGGCCGCCGTCGCGACCGCCCGGGAGGCCGGGGCGGAGGTGCTGACCGGCGGCGGCACCCCGGACCGCACCGGCTGGTACCTCGACCCGACCCTGGTCGCCGGTGTGCCGGCGGACCACCCGCTGCAGCGCGAGGAGTTCTTCGGCCCGATCGCCGTGCTGCACGAGGCGGCCGACCTGGACGAGGCGATCACGCTCGCGAACGACACCCCGTACACGCTGTCCGCCTCGGTCCACACCCGCAGCCTGGACGTGGCGCTGGCCGCCGCCGACCGGCTGGACGCGGGCATGATCCGGATCAACGCGCCGTCCAGCGGCGTCGACTTCCACCTGCCGTTCGGCGGCGCCAAGGGCGCGAGCCACGGCGACCGCGAACAGGGCCTGGCCGCCATGGACTTCTACACCGCGAGCCGCACCGTCAGCGTGCTGCCGGCCGGGAGCGCGTGATGCTGGTACGGACGGTGGACTACCACACGGCCGGCGAACCGTTCCGGATCGTCCTGGACGGTGCGCCGGCCATCCCCGGGGACGGCGTCGCCGAGCGCCGGGCCATCGCGCTCGGCGCGGGCGGCACGGCCACCGCACCCCGCCCGAGCGCGCTCGACCGGGTGCGGCAGCTGCTCACCCGGGAGCCGCGCGGGCACGCCGGGATGTACGGCGGGTTCCTGGTGCCGCCGGACGACGACGAGGCGCACCTCGGCGTGCTGTTCTGGCACAAGGACGGCTACTCGACCGCCTGCGGGCACGGCACCATCGCGCTCGGCGCCTGGGCGGTGGACTCCGGGCTGGTCGCGGCCCCGGACGACGGGGTGGCGCAGGTGCGGATCGACGTCCCGTCCGGGCGGGTCACCGCCCTGGTCCACCGCTCGGGCGGCCGGACCACCGGCGTCACCTTCCGCAACGTGCCGGCCGTCGTCAGCGCGCTCAAGCTGGCGGTGGAGACCTCGCGGGGCGTGGTGGAGGTCGCCGTCGCACACGCCGGCGCCTGCTACGTCTCGGTGCCGGCGGCCGCGGTCGGACTGGCCGTCGAACCCGGCCTGCTGCCCGAACTCACCGCCGTCGGGCGGGAGATCCGGGCCGCGCTGGCCGACGCGCCGGCCGTGCAGCACCCGACGGACCCGCTGCTCTCCGGCGTCTACGGGGTCATCCTGTACGACGAACTGCCGTCCGCCGGCGGGTGGGTGAACCAGCGCAACGTCACCGTCTTCGCCGACGGCCAGATCGACCGCTCGCCGTGCGGCTCCGGCACCTCGGCCCGGCTCGCCGTCCTGGCCGCCGAGGGCCGGCTCGGGCCCGACGAGGAACTGCGGCACGAGTCGGTGATCGGCACGGTCTTCACCGGCCGGGTCCGTCCGGGCGGCGACCCGCTCGGCGCGGGCGTGGTCACCGAGGTCACCGGCACCGCCCACCGCACCGGGGAGCACGGTTTCGTGCTGGAGCCGGACGATGCGCTGGGCACGGGGTTCCTGCTTTGACCGGCCGGGGTGAGGGGGCTGCCCTCGGTAAGCCTGCCCCCGGTGCGCCTGCCCTTGGCGGGCCTGCCGGCGACGCGGCCGACGGTGACGGGGCCGCTGGTGTCGCGGCCGTTCGAGACGTGCCCGTGCGTGACGCACCCACACTGCCCGGCGCGGTGGTTGAGCCGCTCCAGCACGCCGCGCCGGGCGCCCGCGGGGTGGAGGACCGTGCGCCGGGGGCACCTCCCGGCCGCGACGGGGGAGCGACGGGGGCGCCGCCCGGGCTGACGCCGGGGCAGGCGGCCGAGGCGATCGAGCGGGTGCTGCTGGACGGGCTGGACCCGGAGGCCGCGCCCGCCCGGTCGGCGGTACGGGTGCCGGCGGGGGAGCTGCTGCTGATGCCGGCCGCCTCCGCCGCGTACGCCGGGGTGAAGATCGCCGGGGTGGCCCCGGCCAACCCCGCCGCCGGACTGCCCCGGATCACCGGCAGCTACCTGCTGCTGGACGGGCCGACTCTGCAGCCGGTCGCGCTGCTCGACGGCGCGGCGCTCACCGCGCTCCGCACACCCGCGGTCACCGCCGTCGCGCTCTCCCGGCTGGCCGCGCCGGACGCCGCGCACCTGGTGCTGTTCGGCGCCGGCCCGCAGGCGTACGGGCACCTGGACGCGCTGCTCGCCGTCCGGCCGCTGACCCGGGCCACGGTGGTGGCCCGCAGCGAGGCGCCCGCCGAGGCGCTCGTCCGCTACGCGCGGGCGCGGGGGCTCGCGGCGGTGGTGGGCACGCCCGCCGCGGTGGCGGAGGCCGACCTGGTGGTCTGCTGCACCACCGCGCGCACCCCGCTGTTCGACGGTGCGCTGGTGCCCGCCCACGCCGCCGTGGCGGCGGTCGGCTCGCACGAGCCGGACGCGCGCGAGGTGGACGGGGTGCTGGTCGGCCGGGCCGAGCTGTACGTCGAGGCGCGGGCGGCCGCGCTGCGGGAGGCCGGCGACCTGCTGATGGCGGGCGTCACCGGGGCCGACACGCTGTGGAACCTGGCCGAGCTGGTGCGTGGCGAGGCGCCGGTGCCGAGCGGCCGGCCGCGGTTCTTCAAGAGCGTCGGGATGGCCTGGGAGGACCTCGCCGTCGCGGCCGAGGCGCACCGGCGCGGCCGCACCGGCTGAGCGCCGGGGTGCCCGGCGTTCGGTGCCCGGCGTTCGGTGCTCGGTGCCCGGTGCCCGGCGTTCGGCGCTCGGTGCTCAGTCGCCGAGGAAGCAGAGCCGACTGCCGGGCGTACCGGCGCACTCGGTGAGCAGGCCGGCCAGGTCGCGGACGGCCGCCCGCTGCTGTTCGGTGGTGCACCGGGCGAGCAGGCCGGCCGCTTCGGCCAGTGCCGCGGCGGCGTCCTGCTCGTTGAACTCCGTGTCACCGTACGGATCGATCCGCCCGAGGCGGTGGTCGGGGTGGGCGTGGGCCGCGAGGGCGTCGGCCAGACCCGGGCCGTGGCCGGTGGAGAGCCGCACCAGGGCGGCGGGGCGCTTCCGGCTGCCGGGCGGGCGGCGGTCGTAGCGGGCGAGTTCGATTCCCACGGTCGTTTCCCCGGGGGTGGTCGGGCGTTGTAGTGAGTGGCCCGCGATGGCGGGTGGCCGGAGCTGCGGCCGGTGCGGCGGGAAGGGATCCCCTGCCGCACCGGCCGCTTCCGCGTTCCCGGGGGCGGGCCCCGGCGGTAGCGACAGCCCCCTAGCGGTAGGTGCCGATCAGGCGGGCCAGGTGTCTGCCGGTGAGGTGCAGCGGCTCCTCGCTGCGGGCGATCTGGGCGGCCAGCTCGGCGCCTTCGAGGGTGTTGATGACGGTGGCGGCGAGTTCGCGGGCGTCGTCCGCCCCGAGGCCGGACGCGCGCAGCTTCTCCTCGACGATGGCGCGCCAGTTGGCGAACGCCGCCACGACGGCCTGCTCGATCACCGGGGCGCGGCCGACCGTCTCCAGTGCGGTGCTGGTGATCGGGCACCCGTCCTGCCACTCGGAGGCGCGCAGGGCCTCGGCGAGCAGCCGGGTGCAGGCGGTGATCGCCTCGGCCGGGTCGGGGGAAGCGCCCAGCCCCTCGCGGAGCAGCCCGGCGAACTCCTGGTCGCCGTGCCGTATCGCCTCGGCGGCCAACTCCTGCTTGCCGCCGGGGAAGAAGTGGTAGACGGAGCCGAGGGTGGCCTCCGCCTCGCGCGAGATCTGCTTGATCCCGGTGCCCTCGTACCCCTGGCGCTGCAGCAGCCGTGAGGTGGCCCGGACGATCCGCTCGCGGGTGCCGGTGGTCGTCGTCTTCACGCGGGGAGTCTAGCCGACGGAATGGATAGAGCGTTCGTTCCAGAGCTGTGTTAGCTTCATCCTGGATAGAGCGTTCGTTCTAGTGGAGGGGGATCCCCATGTCCGTCGCACAGCAGCAGCCCGGCAAGGCGCCCGTCACCGTGATCGGCCTCGGGCCGATGGGGCGGGCGATGGCCGGTGCGTACCTGGACGCCGGCCACGCCGTCACGGTCTGGAACCGGACCGCCGGCCGGGCCGACGGGCTGGTCGCCCGCGGTGCCGTCCTGGCCCCGAGCGCCGAGGCCGCCGTGGCGGCCAACGAGCTGGTGGTGCTCAGTCTCACCGACTACGACGCGGTGTTCGCCGTGCTCGGCGCGGCCGGGGGCGCGCTGGCCGGAAAGGCCGTCGTCAACCTCAGCTCGGACACCCCGGACCGGGCCCGCGAGGCCGCCCGCCGGCTCGCCGCGCTGGGCGCGGGCCACCTCACCGGCGGGGTGCAGGTGCCGCCCTCGGGCATCGGCAAGGCCGGGTCGTCCACCTTCTACAGCGGTCCGGTCGAGCTGTTCCAGCGGCACCGGGCCACCCTGGAGGTGCTGACCGCCGCCGACTACCGGGGCGACGATCCGGGGCTGGCCCAGCTGTACTACCAGATCCAGATGGACCTTTTCTGGACCTCGCTGGTCGGCTACCTGCACGCCACCGCCGTCGCCGAGGCGAACGGCATCCCGGCCGACGAGTTCCTGCCGTACGCCTCCTCGACGGCAGCCTCGATGCCCGGATTCCTGGAGTTCTACGCGCCCCGGATCGCGGCCGGGCGGCACGGGGGCGACGTGGACCGGCTCGCGATGGGCCTGGCCAGCGTCGAGCACGTCCGGCACACCGTGGAGGCCTCCGGGGTGGACGGCGCGCTGCCCGGGCTGCTGGCCGGCTACTTCCGGCGCGGGGTCGCCGCCGGGCACGGTGCCTCCAGTGCGACCAGCCTGGTCGGACTGTTCCGGGGGGCGTAACGGGGGTGTAGCGGGGGTGTAGCGGGTTCACCCGCAGGAAGTGGGCCGCCGGCCGTTGTCACGGCCGGCGGCCGCTGTCACGATGGGCTCCGGCATCGGCGGGAGCCGCCGACGGGGCATCCGAATCACGGACTGTTGCATGCTCAACGTAACGTGACATTGTACGCTGGTGTTCTGCAACCACCCGGAGGAACACCATGTCCGACCTGAAACCCCGCACCCTGATCTCCGTCCAGGAGCGGCTGCGCGACCAGGTCGCCCACGCGCTCCGCGCCGCCCTGATCTCCGGCGAACTGCGCCCCGGCGTGGTCTACTCCGCGCCCGCCCTGGCCGCCGACTTCGGCGTCTCCGCCACCCCCGTCCGTGAGGCCATGCTCGACCTCGCCCGCGAGGGCCTGGTCGAGGCCGTCCGCAACAAGGGCTTCCGGGTCACCGAGCTGACCGAGCGCGACCTCGACGAGTACACCGAGATCCGCGCCCTGATCGAGATCCCCACCGTCGGCCGGGTCACCCGTACCGCCACCGCCGAACAGCTGGAGCGGCTGCGCCCGCAGGCCGAGGCGATCGTCGCCGCCGCCCGCAAGCACGACCTGATCGGCTACCTGGAGGCCGACCGCCAGTTCCACCTCGACCTGCTCGGCCTGGCCGGCAACGCCCACCTGGTCGAGGTGGTCGGGGACCTGCGCAAGCGCTCCCGCCTCTACGGCCTCACCCGCCTCGACCAGGCCGGCGAACTCGTCACCTCCGCCGAGGAGCACCTGGAGCTGCTGGACCTGATGCTCTCCGGCGACGCCGACGCGGCCGAGGCCTGCATGGCCCGCCACCTCGGCCACGTCCGCTCCCTCTGGGCCGAGGGCCAGGGCGAGGCGGAGGAAGCCCGCCCGGCGCTGAAGCTGCGGGCGCGGTAAGGGGCTTAAACCACTCGTCCGGGTGAAGAGCGACGATCAGGCGCCTGCGCGGGCCCCGGTTCTACGATGATGCTCTCGACATCGGCAGCAAGGAGGAATTCCGTGTCCGCCGCAGCAGTGGAAGAGCCCATGGAGCAGCCGACGCTGCTCGAAGCCGCTGAACTGATCTCCAACCAGTTCGCCGGGCACCGGGTCGAGATCGTCGGGAGCCAGATCACCGTGACGCCGCCGCCGAACGCTTCGCACGGCAAGTCGTTGAGCCGTCTCATGCGCGTCCTGTTCGCGGCGGGCCTCGACGGGGGCGAGGTCGACGTTCTGCAGAACGTCGGCATCTGGCTGCCGGACGGGCCGTCGGACTACGCCGTCCCGGACCTGTCGATCGTCGACACCGACATCGACGACCACCTGATCGAGTACAACTGCTACGACCCGGTGGCCTTCCGCCTCGTCCTTGAGGTGACGTCCTCCAACCTCAGCGACGACCTGAAGAAGAAGCCGTTCGCCTACGCCTCCGCCGGTGTCCCCGTCTACGTCATCGTGGACCGGACCAACCAGCGGGTCATGGTGCTGACCGAGCCGCAGGACGGGGAGTACCGCGTGCACGCCGTCCACCACCCCGGGCAGTCGTTCACGCTGCCGGAGTCGATCGGGGCGCCGGTGACGCTCTCGGTGGACGACGTGCTCACGGCGAAGAAGTAGCTCACGCCGCCGCAGGCACCGCCAGCCTCCCGTCGTGGACCTCGGCCACCTGGTCGACGGCCGTGAGGTGCGTGCGGTCGTGGGTGACCAGGACGGTGGCGGTGGCCCGGCGGTGGGTGAGGTCGGTGATCAGGTCGAGGACGGCGGCGCCGCGTTCGTGGTCGAGGGCGCTGGTGGGCTCGTCGACCAGCAGCACCGTGGGGTCGTTCATCAGGGCACGGGCGATGTTGACGCGTTGCCGCTGACCGCCGGAGAGCTGGTGCGGACGGCGGGCGGCCTGGCCGCGCAGGCCCACGGCGTCCAGGAGCTCCAGCGCCCGGGGGCGGGCCGCGCGCGGGGAGCCGCCGCCGAGGTGGGCCATCACCTGGAGCTGCTCGACGGCGGTGAGCGAGGGCAGCAGGTTGGCCTGCTGGAAGACGATGCCGATCCGGTCCCGGCGCAGCGCGGTGAGCTCCGCCCGGTTCAGGCCGGCCGTCTCGACGCCGTCCACCACGACCCGGCCGGAGTCCGGGGCGATCAGCGTCGCGGCGACCGCCAGCAGGCTGGACTTGCCGGAGCCGGACGGGCCGACCACCGCCGTGATCGAGCCCGCGGGGACGGTCAGCGAGACCTCGTCCAGGGCGGTCAGCCGGCCGTCGCCGTCCGGGTAGGTGAGGGTGATGCGGTCGAGTTCCAGCGTCATCGGGCGCTCCCCAGGGCGGTCAGCGGGTCGACGGAGGTGATCCGGCGGATGGACAGGGCGGCGCCGACCGCGCCGAGCGCGATCATCACGGCGGCCGGCAGCAGGACGGTCGGTGCGTCCAGGACGAACGGCACCGCGGAGCCGATCAGCGCCCCGGCGCCGACCGCGATCGCGGTGCCCACGGCGGTGCCGAGGACCAGCAGCAGCACGGCCTGGCCGAGCGCGTCCCGGAGCAGGTAGCGGGTGGAGGCGCCGAGCGCCTTCAGCACGGCGATGTCCCCGCTGCGCTGGATCGTCCACACGGTGAAGAAGGCGCCGATCACCAGTGCCGAGATGGCGAACAGGAAGCCGCGCATCAGCTGCAGCGAGCCGTTCTCGGAGGTGTAGGAGCCGATCGCGGCGAGCGCGTCCCCGCGGCTGCGGGTCTCGGTGCCGAAGCGGGTGTCCCCGGCGGCGAGGTCCGCGCCGGGGCCCGTGGTCAGGGCGATCACGGTGGCGTGCCCGGTGCCGCCCGGGGCGAACCGCTGCCAGTCGGCGAGGCTGGTCCAGACGACCGGGGTGTGGCTGTACGAGGCGTCGCCGGCCACCGCGGCGACCTGAAGCGGGTGGCCCGCCAGGGTGAAGGCCGCGCCGGGGCGTAGACCGCCCAGGTTCTCGGCGGCGCTCTCCGAGAGCACCGCCCGCCCGGGCGCGACCGGGGAGCCCTGCGGGGCCAGGCCGGAGCCGTCCGGGACGCCGAACGCGGAGAGCGCGGCGGTGCGCTGCCCGGCGGCCGCCTTGGTGGTGGTGATGCCGAGCGGCTGCGCCGCCGTGACCCCCGGCTGCTCCGCCCAGCCCTGCCACTGCTCCGGCGTCACCTGGGAGTCGGTGAAGGAGAGCTTCTGGCCGTCGGCGGGCTTGGAGAAGACCAGGTGGTCGGCGGGCAGCCCGGTGATCGCCGAGATGTTCTGCCGGCCCAGCCCGGCGGTCAGCCCGGAGAGCAGGCCGACCAGCACGGTGATCAGCACGATGACGGTCCCCATCAGGGCGAACCGCCCCTTGGCGAACCCCAGGTCCCTCCAGGCGACGAACACGACCGGCCTCTCCTTCTGCGTCTCTGCGGCAACGGTCACCACGGTCGCGGAGGCGGGGCCGTCGGCGCATCGCACCGGGGATTGGATCCCCGGCATCAAAGGGCAGAAGCGGAGTTCAACCTTTTGATTGATGCCCGTCGGGCGTGGCGGACCCTAGGCTGGACGGATGGCGACCGAACGATCCCGCACCACCCCCGTCGCCCGCGTACTCCAGGTCTGCCTGCACCTGCTCGTGGCGGGCCTCCTCGCGCTCACCGTCGTCCGGGCCGCCCTCGGGCGGGGCGGCGAGGTGGCCGCCGTGACCGCCGCGGCCACCGCGATGGCCGCCGTCTACGCCGTCGGACCGCTGCTCGGCTCCGTCCGGCGCTCCCGGCGGGCGGCGGCGCTCTGGCTGGCCCTGCTCGGCGTCACCTGGGCCGGCGTGCTGGTCGCCACCCAGGACGGGGTCTGGCTGGCCTTCCCGCTGTACTTCCTGGAGCTGCACCTGCTCGGCCGGCGGGGCGGACTAGCGGCCGTCGGCTTCACCGCCGTCGCGGCGATCGTCGGCTGGTCCTGGCACCAGCACACCGTCAGCGTCGCCGCCGCCATCGGGCCCGCGCTCGGTGCGGCCGTCGCCACCGCCACCGTGCTCGGCTACCAGGCGCTGTACCGGGAGAGCGAGGAGCGGCGCCGGCTCATCGACGAGCTGACCGCCGCCCGCGCCGACCTCGCCGCCGCCCACCACACGGCCGGTGTGCTGGCCGAGCGCGAACGGCTCGCCCGGGAGATCCACGACACCCTCGCCCAGAGCCTCTCCAGCATCCAGCTGCTGCTGCGCGCCGCCCAGCGGGCCCTGCCCGAGCGGACCGAGGCCGCCGCCGGCTACGTCGAACAGGCCCGTCAGGCCGCCCAGGACAACCTGGCCGAGGCCCGGCGCTTCGTCCGTGCGCTCGCCCCGGCGGACCTGGAGGGGGCGTCGCTGCCGGTCGCCCTGGAACGCCTGTGCGCCACCACCACGGCGCACAGCGGCCTGTCCGTCCGGCTGCACGTCTCCGGTGACCAGGTGCAGCTGCCGGTCCCGCAGGAGGTCGCGCTGCTGCGGATCGCGCAGTCCGCGCTCGGCAACGCGGTGCGCCACGCCGGGGCCTCGCACGCCGAGGTCACGCTCAGCTACATGGAGGGCGAGGTGGCGCTGGACGTGTTCGACGACGGGACCGGCTTCGACCCGGCGGCGGTGGCCGCGGCCGCGGGCGCGGCCGCCGGGGAGGGCGGGTTCGGCCTGCCGTCGATGCGGGCCAGGGCGCGGGCGCTTGGCGGTACCTTCACGGTCGAGTCCGCACCGGGGGAGGGGACGGCGCTGGCCGTCCTGCTGCCGGTGCCCGTTTCCACGGCGAATGAGGAGCCCTCGTGACCGACGGAGTGATCCGGCTGCTGCTGGCCGACGACCATCCGGTGGTCCGGGCCGGGCTGCGGGCCGTGCTGGAGAGCGAGCCGGACTTCGCCATCGTGGCGGAGGCCGCCACCGCGGAGCGGGCGGTGCAGCTGGCGGAGGAGGTGGCGGCCGACGTGGTGCTGATGGACCTCCAGTTCGGGCCCGGCTCGGCGATGAACGGTGCCCAGGCCACGGCGGCGATCACCGCGCGGCCGGGGGCGCCGCGGGTGCTCGTCGTCACCACCTACGACACCGACGCCGACACCCTCCCAGCGCTGGAGGCCGGGGCCACGGGGTACCTGCTCAAGGACGCGCCGCCGGAGGAGCTGGCCCGGGCCGTCCGCTCGGCCGCGGCCGGGCGCACGGCGCTGGCGGCCACGGTCGCGGACCGGCTGCTGGAGCGGATGCGGACGCCGGCGGCGGCGCTCAGCGCGCGGGAGACGGAGGTGCTGGGGCTGGTGGCCGACGGGCTCACCAACCAGCAGATCAGCCAGAGGCTGCACCTGAGCCAGGCCACGGTGAAGTCGCACCTGGTGCACATCTACACGAAGCTGGGCGTGGATTCGCGCACGGCGGCGGTGCGGGAGGCGCGCGGGCGGGGGCTGATCCGGCGCGGGGTGTGAGCGGTCCGGCGGCGTCGCCCGGACCGTGCGCGCCGGACGGGCGGGCGTAGGGTTGAGCGGGTCCGGGCCGTCCCCCGGAGTGGAGGAACCCGTATGGCCGCCGTCCGCCCCGACGAGCTCGCCGTTCCCGTCGTCGCCGCGCCCATGGCGGGCGGGGCGTCCACACCGGAGCTGGTGGCCGCGGTGAACGGGGCCGGCGGGCTGGGCTTCCTCGCCGCGGGGTACCGCAGCGCCGCCGCGATGGCCGAACAGATCGCGCGGGTCCGGGAGTTGACCGACCGCCCGTTCGGCGTGAACCTCTTCGTGCCGGCCGCGCCCGGCGACCCGCAGGCCGTCGCCGCCTACCGCGCGCACCTGCTGCCGGAGGCCGCGCGCCACGGCGTCCGGCTGCCGGAGACGGTCGCGCCGGACCGCGACGACTGGGACGCCAAGATCGCCGCGCTGGCGGCCGGGCCGGAGCCCGTCCCGGTGGTGTCGTACACCTTCGGCCTGCCCGCGCCCGAGGAGGTGCGGGCGCTGCGGGCGGCCGGCACGTACCAGGTCGGCACCGTCACCACGCCGGAGGAGGCGCGGGCCGCCGAGGCGGCCGGGATGGACGCGCTGTGCGTGCAGGGCCCGGAGGCGGGCGGACACCGGGCCACCCACCGGGTGGCGGACCGGCCGGGGGACGTCCCGCTGCTCGAACTGCTGGCCGCCGTCCGGGAGGTGACGCGGCTGCCGCTGATCGCCGCCGGGGGTCTGGCCGACGGGGCGGGGATCGCGGCGGCGCTGCGGGCCGGTGCGGGGGCCGTCCAGCTGGGGACGGCGCTGCTGCGGGCGGACGAGTCCGGCGCGTCGGCGCCGCACCGGGCGGCGCTGGGCGAACTGCCGGAGACGGTGGTGACCAGGGCCTTCACCGGCCGTCCGGCCCGCGGACTGCGCAACGCGTTCATCGAGCGGTACGGGCGCTACGCGCCGGCCGCCTACCCCGAGGTGCACCACCTGACCCGGCCGCTGCGTGCGGCGGCGACGGCGCGCGCGGACACCTCGGCGATGCACCTGTGGGCGGGCACCGGCCACCGGGCGGCCCGGTCCGGGCCGGCCGCGGAGATCGTCACGGAGCTGTGGGAGCAGGCGCGTCGCTGAGCACCCCGGCCGCTCCTCGCGCGGCACCGGGCCCGGACGGTCGGGGCCGCCCGGACCCCCGGCCGGCGGAGGGCGGTTCAGCCGAGCAGGCCGGCCATCCAGGACTCGATGGCGGGGACGGTGCGGGGGAGGTCACCGGACATCAGGCGGGCGCCGTCGGAGGTGATGACCAGGTCGTCCTCGATGCGGATGCCCAGGCCGCGGAGTTCGGGCGGGAGGGTCTCGTCGTCGGGCTGGAGGTAGAGGCCGGGCTCGACGGTGAGGACGTGGCCCTCCTCGAGGACGCCGTCCAGGTACGTCTCCGCGCGGGCCCTGGCGCAGTCGTGGACGTCGAGGCCGAGCATGTGGCCGGTGCCGCAGAGGGTGTAGCGGCGGTAGAGGCCGGAGTCGTCGGCGAGGGCCTCCTCGGCGGAGACCGGCAGGACGCCCCAGTCGGCGAGGCCCTCGGCGATGACGCGCGCGGCGGCGTGGTGGAAGTCGCGGAACCGGGCGCCGGGGCGCAGGGCGTCGATGCCGGCCTGCTGGGCGGCGAGGACCAGTTCGTAGGCCTGGCGCTGGACGGGGCTGAAGGTGCCGGAGAGCGGGAGGGTGCGGGTGATGTCCGCGGTGTAGAGGGTGTCGGTCTCGACGCCGGCGTCGAGCAGCAGCAGCTGCGAGGCGTCGAGCGGGCCGTCGTTGCGGATCCAGTGCAGGACGCAGGCGTGGGCGCCGGAGGCGGCGATGGTGTCGTAGCCGGTGCCGTTGCCCTCGGCGCGGGCGCGCAGGTTGAAGACGCCCTCGATCCAGCGCTCGCCGCGGTGGTGGCGGAGCGCGGCGGGCAGGGCGCGGACGACGTCCTGGAAGCCCAGCACGGTGTGGTCGACGGAGAGCTGGAGCTGTTCGACCTCCCAGGCGTCCTTGACCAGGCGCAGTTCGGAGAGCACGGCGGCGAGCAGGCCGTCGGCCCCGGCGAGCGCGGCGGCGCCGGGGCGGCCGGCGGCGGCGTCGAGTTCGGGGTCGACGCCGGTGAGCACCCGGGTGGCCGGCTGCGGGCCGGTGAGCAGCTTCTCCAGGTCGTCGAGGTGCTCGGCGCGGATGCCGGTGAGCCGGGCGGCCTCGGCGAGGTCGGGGCGGCGGCCGACCCAGAACTCGCCGTAGCGGCGGTCGCGGTAGAACTCGGCGCCGCGGACCGGGTCGCCGCCGCGCGGTGAACGGGGGCGCAGGTAGAGGACGGGCTCGTGGCCGTCGGGGCCGGCCGGTTCGAGGACGAGGACGTGGCCGACCTGGTCCTCGCCGGTGAGGCCGGTGAGCCAGGCGTAGGCGCTGTGCGGGCGGAAGCGGTGGTCGACGTCGTTGCTGCGGACCTTGAGCCGGCCCGCGGGGACGATCAGCCGCTCGCCGGGGAAGGCGGCGGAGAGCCGCGCGTGACGCCCGGGCAGCACGGCGTACCCGGGCACGCGCCGGCCGGCGGGGAGCGGGGTGGGGGCCCAGTCGGTGCCCATGAAGGCGTCGAGGGCGGGGGAGACGGGCAGGTCGTGGCTGCCGGTGTTGAGGCCGGTCTGGCGGAGGGTCACCGGGTCTACTCCTAAGCGGGGCTGGGGGGTTGCACGGACACAGCTCGGTAACGGGCGGCATCACCTCTTGTGCAGTGCAATTTCACATTACTATGTTACGGGTCACACCGCGGAGCGGCTAGACCCCCTGAGGTCGCCCTCCCGGCCGGGCCCCGGACCAGCCCCGGGGTCGGACCACGGGCCTCACGGCGGGCCCCCCACTGCGGAGTTGCACATGACCAGGCGCACCCACGCCGCCCTCGCGGCGGCCCTCGCGGCGACCCTCACCCTCGGCCTCGGGGCCTGCAAGAACGACAAGAGCGACAAGAGCGACAGCGGCGGCGACAGCACGGCCGCGTCCACCAAGGGTCCGGGCGCGGAGGCCGGCACGATCATCGGCGGTACGCCGGCCAAGGGCGGCACCCTCACCGTGCTGACCAACCAGGACTTCGCCCACCTCGACCCGGCGCGCAACTGGGTGCTGCCGCACATGGACTTCGGCACCCGGCTGCTCTACCGCACCCTGGTCACCTTCAAGGCCGAGCCGGGCGCGGCGGGCAGCGAGATCGTCCCGGACCTCGCCACCGACCTCGGGAAGTCCTCGGACGGCGGCAAGGTGTGGACCTTCACCCTGAAGGACGGCCTCAAGTACGAGGACGGCACGCCGATCAAGGCCGCCGACATCAAGTACAACGTCGAGCGCTCCTTCTCGCCGGACCTCACCGGCGGCCCCGACTACGCGATCCAGTACCTGGAGGGCGGCGAGAAGTACAAGGGCCCGCTCACCGGCGAGCACCTGCCGAGCATCGAGACCCCGGACGACAAGACCATCGTCTTCCACCTGAAGCGCCCGGTCGCCGAGTTCTCCTACACCACCACCCTGCCCACCTTCTCCCCGGTGCCGCAGTCCCAGGAGAAGGGGACCCAGTACGACTCGCGGCCGTTCGCCTCCGGCCCGTACAAGATCGAGACCTACGATCGCGGCAAGCAGCTCGTGCTGGTCCGCAACACCAACTGGGACGCCGCCACCGACCCGGTCCGCAAGGCCTACCCCGACAAGATCGTGGTGACCCAGGGCCTCAAGGGCGGCCAGGCCGACGACCGGATCATCGCCAGCGACGGCGCCGACGCCAACGCCGTCGAGATGCCGTGGATGCAGCACGAGTCCGTCTCCAAGGTGCTGCCCAAGGCGGACGTCAAGGCCCGGATGGCGGCCGAGCGGACCGGCTGTACCGACATGCTGTTCCTCAACACGGCCAAGGCGCCCTTCGACGACCCGAAGGTCCGCGAGGCGATGATGTGGGCGGTCGACCGCGAGGCCCAGGTCACCGCGTTCGGCGGGCCGGCGATGGCCGACGTCGCCACCTCGTACCTGCCGCCGTCGCTGACCGCCGGGGCCAAGGCCGACCCGCTGAAGGTCCCGGCCGCCGGCGACCCCGCGAAGGCCAAGGAGCTGCTGAAGGCGGCCGGCAAGACCGACCTCAAGGTCGGGCTCACCGTCTCCCTCGGCGACAAGACCCGCGGCGAGGCGATCCAGCAGTCGCTGGCCAAGGCCGGCGTCCAGGTCACCGTCAACACCGTGGACGCGTCCGCCTTCGCCGACACCATCGGCGACACCAAGAACGCCCCCGAGCTGACCATCCAGGGCTGGTGCCCGGACTACCCGTCCGCCGCGACCTTCTTCCCGTTCCTGTTCGACGGCCGGACCATCAAGGAGAAGGGCAACCAGGGCAACTACAGCCAGTTCAAGGACCAGGCCACGATGGACCGGATGGACGAGATCGCGGCCATGACGGACGTGGCCGCGGCCAACAAGGCCTGGCAGCAGCTGGACGAGGAGCTGCTGAAGAAGGCTCCGGCCGTCCCGCTGATGTGGCAGCGCCGCCCGCTGCTGACCGGCACCAACGTGGCCGGCGCGTTCGGCAACTCCGGCTACGCCGGGATGATCGACATGGCCGTGGTCGGCCTCAAGGACCCCTCGAAGAGCCAGGGCTGATGAGTACCACCACTGAGCCCGCCGCCGTCGTGGAGAGCGCGGCGGCGGGCCCCGCGAAGGCCGCCGGGCGTGGTCCGTGGCGGCTGGTCTGGGACCAGCTCTGGTCCAGGGGCGCGGCCCGGTTCGGGCTGGTCACGGTCGCCGTGATGGTCCTGGCGGCCGCCCTGGCCGGCCCGCTGAGCTCGCTCGGCGGCTGGTCCCCCGAGGAGTTCGACAAACGGGCCATCGACCCGTACCTGGGCGGCCTGCCCAAGGGCGACTTCGGCGGCATCAGCACCCGTCACTGGCTGGGCGTCGAACCGATCACCGGCCGCGACCTGTTCGCCCGGGTCCTGCACGGCGGCCAGGTCTCGCTGCTGATCGCGTTCACGGCCACCGCCGTGGTCGTCGTCACCGGCACCCTGGCCGGGATCGCGGCCGGCTACTTCGGCGGCCGGGTCGACACGCTGCTGTCCCGGCTGATGGACCTCACCATGTCCTTCCCCTCGCTGATCTTCATGATCGCGATGATGTCGGTGGCCAAGGACGTCAACCGGATCCTGCTGATCACCCTGGTGATCGGCCTGTTCACCTGGCCCGGCATCGCCCGGGTGGTCCGCGGCCAGACCCTCTCGCTCAAACACCGCGAGTACGTCGAGGCCGCCAAGGTCGGCGGGGCCCGCTCCTGGCGGATCCTCACCCGGGAGATCCTGCCGAACGTCTCCGGCCCGGTCATCGCCTACACCACGCTGCTGATCCCCGGCATGATCGCCACCGAGGCCGCGCTCAGCTACCTCGGCGTGGGCGTCCGCCCGCCGACCCCGTCCTGGGGCCAGATGATCGCCGAGAGCATCCTCCACTACGAGACCGACCCGACGTACTTCCTGATCCCGACGGTCTTCCTGTTCCTCGCCGTGCTCGCCTTCACCCTGCTCGGGGACGCGCTGCGCGACATCCTCGACCCCCGGGGAGGCCGGTCGTGATCCTCTACCTCGGCCGAAGGCTGGCCGGCGTGGCGGGCATCCTGCTCGCCATCTGCGCCATCACCTTCACCATCTTCTACCTGCTGCCCAACGACCCGGCCGCAGCGGCCTGCGGCAAGACCTGCAGCCCCGAGCGGCTCGCCGACGTCAAGGCGGCGATGGGCCTCGACAAGCCGGTCTGGGACCAGTTCGGCAGCTACGTGGCCGGCATCTTCGCCGGCCGCGACTACGGCACCGGCCCCAGCGCCACCCACTGCGGCTTCCCCTGCCTCGGCTACTCCTACGAGTACGGGCTGCCGGTATGGGACCTGCTGGTGGACCGGCTCCCGGTCTCGGTCTCGCTCGCCCTCGGCGCCGCGGCGCTCTGGCTGGTCCTCGGCCTCGGGGCCGGCGTCACCTCCGCCCTGCGCAAGGGCGGCATCACCGACCGGACCCTGATGGTGCTCTCGGTCGGCACCGCCTCGCTGCCGGTCTACTTCACCTCGATCATGCTGATCTGGGGGGTCGTCCGGACCGCCGGCCTGCTGCCCTACCCGGCGTACCACAAGTTCACCGACGGCCCGGTCGACTGGGCGTCCAACCTGCTGCTCCCCTGGATCGCGCTGGCCCTGCTGTACGCGGCCATGTATGCCCGGCAGAGCCGCAACTCGATGATCGAGACGATGGCCGAGCCGTACATCCGCACCGCCCGCGCCAAGGGCCTGCCGGCCCGCACCGTCACGGTCAAGCACGGGCTGCGCTCCGGGATGACGCCCATCCTCACCATCTTCGGCATGGACCTCGGCGGCCTGCTCGCGGGCGCCGTCATCACCGAGTCGATCTTCGGCCTGCCCGGCGTCGGCCGGCTGTTCTACGACGGGCTGGGCCGGTCCGACCAGCCCGTCATCCTCGGCGTCACCCTGCTCGCGGCCTTCTTCATCGTCGCGGCGAACCTGCTGGTCGACCTGCTCTACGCGGTGGTCGACCCGAGAGTGAGGTACTGATGGCTGCTCTGTTGGAGGTCGAGGACCTCAGGGTCTCCTTCGACACCCCGCGCGGCACCGTCCGGGCCGTCGACGGCATCTCCTTCACCGTCGCGGCCGGGCAGACGCTGGGGCTGGTCGGCGAGTCCGGCAGCGGCAAGTCCGTCACCTCGCTGGCCGTGATGGGCCTGCACCGCGGCGCCGCCGTCACCGGCTCGATCCGGCTGGCCGGGCAGCAGCTGGTCGGACTGGGCGAGCGCGAACTCGGCACCGTCCGGGGCCGGCGGATCGCCATGATCTTCCAGGACCCGCTCTCCAGCCTGCACCCCTTCTACACCGTCGGCGAGCAGATCGCCGAGCACTACCGCGTCCACTTCAAGGCCTCCCGCAGGACCGGCCGCCAACGCGCGGTCGAGATGCTCGGCGAGGTGGGCATCCCCGAGCCGGCCCGCCGGGTCGACGAGTACCCGCACCAGTTCTCCGGGGGCATGCGCCAGCGCGTGATGATCGCCATGGCGCTCGCCTGCGAACCGGACCTGCTGATCGCCGACGAGCCCACCACCGCGCTCGACGTCACCGTGCAGGCCCAGATCCTCGACCTGATCGCCCGGATCCAGCAGGACCGCGGCCTCGGCGTCGTCATGATCACCCACGACCTGGGCGTGGTCGCCCGGGTCGCCCACGAGGTGCTGGTGATGTACGGCGGCCGGGCCGCCGAACAGGCCCCGGTCGACCGGCTGTTCGGCGCCCCCGCGCACCCGTACACCCGCGGGCTGCTCGACTCGCTGCCCCGCCTGGACGACACCGACGACGCCCCGCTGCGGGCCATCCCCGGCAGCCCGCCGTCGCTGATCGCCCCGGCCCCCGGCTGCTCCTTCGCCCCGCGCTGCGCCCGCACCACCGCGGCCACCGCCGAGGAGCACACCCGGTGCCTGGCCGAGCGCCCCGCGTTCGACCTGCTCGCCCCCGGCCACCAGGCCGCCTGCCACCTGCCGCTGGTGCCGCAAGGAGCCCTCCGATGACCGCCCGTCCGTCCGCCGCCGAACCGTCGCTGCCCGGACCGCAGCCGTCCGAACCGCTGTTGTCCGTCCGGGACCTGGTGAAGACCTTTCCCGGCAAGCGCGGCCGCACCGGCCGGGCCGGCGCCCCGGTCCGGGCGGTGGACGGGGTGAGCTTCGACGTCGGCAAGGGCGAGACGCTCGGCCTGGTCGGCGAGTCCGGCTGCGGCAAGTCCACCACCGGGCGGATGATCGTCCGGCTGCTCGACCCCACCTCGGGCACCGTCACCTTCGACGGCGCCGAGATCGGCGGCCTCTCGCAGGCCGAACTGCGGCCGCACCGGCGGCACCTGCAGATGGTCTTCCAGGACCCGTACTCCTCGCTCAACCCCCGCCAGACGGTGGCCCGGATCATCTCCGAACCGCTGCTGGTCCAGGGCGCCGGCGCGGCCGGGGCCCGGAAGCGGGCCGCCGAGCTGATGGAACTGGTCGGACTGATCCCCGAGCACCTGGACCGCTACCCGCACGAGTTCTCCGGCGGCCAGGCGCAGCGGATCGGCATCGCCCGCTCGCTGGCCACCTCGCCCCGGCTGGTCGTCGCCGACGAACCGGTCTCGGCGCTGGACGTCTCGATCCAGGCCCAGGTGGTCAACCTGATGGAGCGGCTCCAGGACGAGCTGGGGCTGGCGTACATCTTCATCGCGCACGACCTCTCGGTGGTCAAGCGGGTCTGCGACCGGGTCGCGGTGATGTACCTCGGCCGGATCGTCGAGATCGGCGCGAAGGAGGAGGTGTACGGCAACCCGGCCCACCCGTACACCCGGGCGCTGCTCTCCGCCGTGCCGCTGCCGGACCCGGCCGCCGAGCGGGCGCGTGAGCGGATCGTGCTGCTCGGCGACCCGCCGAGCCCGGCCAACCCGCCGTCCGGGTGCAGCTTCCACCCGCGCTGTCCGAAGGCCCAGGACGTCTGCCGGACCGAACGGCCGCTGCTGCGGATCGCCGGACCGGGGGCCCGGGAGGCGGCCTGCCACTTCCCGGAGCACCGGGACGTCGTGGCCGTCTAGCCGAATCACCGACCGCCGTACCGCCCTGCCTCCCCCACGGAGGGCGGTACGGCTCCGACCCGGGGGCCCGTTCGCGGGCCTCCCACCGACCCCCGGTCGGGCGCGGCGGGGAGCCTCTTGAGGGCCGCGCCCGACCGGGTTCCACGAAGGCGCGCACCAGCCCGGTGCGCGCCTTCGTGCTGCCCGGGGTCCGGCGAGCGGTGCCGTCCGGCGCCGTGCGGCGGGTGTCCGTGCAGGCGTGTGTCCGGGGCGGACGGCGGGGCGGTGAACTCCCGTCACGGCCGGGCCGGTTCGGCTCGCCCCCGGGCGCCCGGACGGGCCGGCCGGGGGATCGCCGGTGCCCGTCGGGACACCGGAGCACACCGGAGCGCCCCGCCTCCCCCTGCGGCAGGGGGAGGCGGGGCGCCCGTGGCGTGCCGGGGAGGGCCGGGCCTCAGGAGGCCGGGCCCACCCGGACGGTGGTGATCCGGCCGCCCTGGGCCTCGCGCACCACCTCGATCTTCGTGTTGGTGTCCGGCACCTTCACCCCGAGCTGCGGGGTGGCCGGGTCGGAGTAGACGCCGGTGCGGTCGTTGAAGACCGGGACGGCCGGTTCGCTGCCGATCCGGACCGGGACGCCGCCCTTGTGCAGGGTGAACGCGGTGGTCGGCTTCAGCGAGAAGGTCGCGTCGTAGGTCTGCGCGCGGCCGTTGACCAGCGTGCCGTCGGTGAACCGGATCGGCGCGGGGTGCGCGTCGACCGGCAGGATCAGGCCGCCGCCCGGGTGGTCCTTGGTGTTGTTGTCGCCGTACCCGGTGTCCCAGAGCCAGATCAGCACGCCCTCCTGGTAGGGATAGGTGTCGACGATGTCCTTCTTGCCGTCGACGCCGGTGTACCCGAAGTTGTACGGGCCGGTCTTCAGGAAGGCGCCGTAGCCGGTGTACCGGCGGTTCTCGACCAGGTAGGCGCGCGGGTGCTGCTTGACCGCGGTGCGGCCGGTGATCGTGGTGAACCCGGTGGCGGTCCAGCCGGCGGCACCGTTCTCGGCGCCGTCGGCGAACAGCTCGGTGGCGCCCGCGGCGATCCGGACGGCGTCGACCAGCACGCCCCTGCCGTGCGTGTTGCCGTCCGAGGTGACGTGGAACCGCAGCCGCACCTGCCGGCCGGCGTACTCGTCCAGCGGGATGGACAGCTGCCGGTACGCGCCCGAAGTTCCGCTCAGGCCGGGCGTGTTGGCGCTGGTGTTGCCGATCGGCACGCCGTCGACGGTGCCGCCGAGGGGCTTCCAGGACTTGCCCTCGTCGGCGGAGGCCTCGACGGACAGGAAGTCGTAGTCCTGCTCGATGTCGTACCAGGCGGCCGCGGTCAGGGTGACCGGGCCGCTCACCGTGCGCAGGTCGACCGTGCGGGCCAGCGCGTTGTCCAGGTTGTCGCCGGTGTCGCTCCACCACTGCTTCCCGCCCTGGTACGGGTCGGCCAGGTCGGTGCTGGTGGTGCCGTCGGGCAGGTGGACCAGGACGGCCTGCGCCTGGTCGGTGTTGTAGCCGCTGACCCCGAGGGCGTGGCTGGAGCGGGTGGCGGCCTGCGCCTCGTCGTAGTCGAGCCAGCCGAACTGCAGCTTGCTCCAGGCGTCGAGGTCACCGGGGTAGCCGCCGGTGGTGTTCCGCCCCTTGCCGAGGTACGAGCCGGAGGACATCAGCGACCAGAAGTTGACGCTGTTGTCGCCGCCGCTGGTGCTGTACAGGTCGGGCAGGCCGAGGTTGTGGCCGAACTCGTGGGAGAACAGGCCGACTCCGCTGTTCTCGCCCGCCTGCACGTAGTCGTAGACGTACAGGCCGGTGTCGCCGACGGGCGCGCCGCCGATCCGGTTGCCGGCCGGGCCGGTCTGGCCGGCCGGGTCCGGGAAGGTCCAGCTGCGGTGCGCCCACAGCGCGTCGGCGCCCTGGGCGCCGCCGCCCCAGGTCTCGTCGACGCCGGCGTGCACCACGATCACGTTGTCCAGGTAGCCGTCGGGCTCGTCGAACTCGCCGTTCTTGTCGTGGTCGTAGCGGTCGTAGACGTCGTACTGGGCCAGCTCGGCCTTCACGTCGGCGGCGGTGCGGCCCTTGGCGATCTCGCCGTCGTACCAGGCCTTGACCGCGTCGCGGACGAACTCCTGGGCCTGGGTCCAGGCGCCGGAGCCCTGCGGGCCCTTGTTGCTGCCGTAGCGCGCCTCGTTGTAGGGCACGGTGACCCAGTCGCTGACCGTGCCGTCGAGGTCGTACCGGCCGGAGGACTGGGTGCGGTAGTAGTTGCGCATCGAGACCGCGCCGGGTGCGTCGTCGAAGAACATCTTCTGGTAGTGGTCGCGGCTGAAGTCGGGGCTCCAGAGCGTGTGGTTGTCGCTCCTGCCGGGCTCAGGGATGGTGTTGTGCCGCGGGCCGGGCGTGCCGCCGTAGCGGGGCTGGCCGTTGTACAGGGTGGTGTCGTCCACCTGGTCGCCGAACTGGGCGAGGATGACGAAGACCTTGTCCTTGCGCTGCTGCGCGAGCTGGACGTAGTCGTTGCCGATCTTCACCTTGGCGGGGGCGCGCTTCTCCGCGGTCTTCGCCACGGCGCCCTTGTTGAGCTGCTCCAGCGCCTTGGCGCGGAGCGACTGGCGTTCGCGCTCCTGCGGCGCGAGCGGGCCGGGCGGGGCCTCGGCGCCGCCTTCCGCGGCGGCCTGGGCGGTGACGGCCGTCGTGGTGGCGGGGGAGGGGGGAGCGGCCTGGGCGGGGGTGCCGAGGAGGGTGGCCGCTATCGCGCTCGTGGTGAGCGCGGCCGCGAGTGCCGCGGACATTCTGCGCAACTGACCGGTCCTTTCCGGACGGTGGGGTGGTCGGAGGGACGACCGACGGTCGGGGAGCGCAGGTAATATTTCACATGTCATGGGTCACACGGAAGATGGCGGACGGGGCCCGCTGCCCGTGTTCGGCCGGAGCGCCCGCCCGGTCCGGGCCCGGACGCGGAAGCGCCGCACGACCGAGGTGGTCGTGCGGCGCGTGCGGGCCGGCGCGGTCAGCCGGCGGTGTACTCCACGAGCACGCTGACCAGGGCCAGCGCCCCGAACGCCAGCCCCAGGGTGGTCCGCCCGGCGGCGTGCAGGGCCAGGGCGCCGATCGCGAAGACCGCCAGCTTGACGGCGATCTCCGCGGCGAGCGGCAGCCGGAAGGCCGGCCCGCCGGCGGCCAGGAACAGGCCCCAGGTGAGCCCGGCGAGCGCCGGCGCGCCCACCCCGAGCAGGATCCGGGTGGCCGTCCCGGTGCCGGTCCTGAAGCCCCAGTAGCAGAGCGCCGCCAGCAGGCCCAGCTCCAGGGCGAAGGCGAGCCCGCCGTTGACGACGGTCACCGGGGTCCACTGCCGCTGTGCGACCGGGCCCGGTCTGCTGATCCTCATCCGTCCGTCCTCCCCGTTCCGTGCGGCGCCCCGGCGGGGCGCCGATCACGGCGGGAGTCTGGCAGGCGGGCTCGCCGCCGCACAACGGGTCAGCCCAAGGAAGCCCGCAGGAACGCGAGTTCGGCCTGGGCCAGGTGCTCCTGCACCCCGCCCGGGGTCATGTGGGTGACGCCCGGCAGCGGCAGCACGCTGTGCGGGCGGCCGGCCCGGGTGAGCGCCTGGGAGAGCAGCAGGGTGTGCGAGGGGTGCACGTTGTCGTCGGCCAGGCCGTGGATCAGCAGCAGCGGACGGGTGAGTGACGGGGCGTCGGCGATCAGCGCGTCCGCCGCGTAGCCCTCGGGGTTCTGCTGCGGCAGGCCGAGGTAGCGCTCGGTGTACGCGGTGTCGTACCGGCGGAAGTCGGTGGGCGGGGCGCCCGCGCAGGCGGCGTGGAACACGTCCGGACGGCGCAGCACGGCGAGCGCCGCGAAGTACCCGCCGTAGGACCAGCCGCGGACGCCGACCCGGCCGAGGTCCAGGTCCGGGTGGGTGGCGCCGAGCGCCCGCAGCGCGGCGATCTGGTCGTCCAGCGCCACCTGGGAGAACCGGCGGAAGATCGTCCGGGTGAAGGCGGGGGAGACGAACGGGGTGCCGCCGTTGTCGGTGGTGACGACGGCGAAGCCCTGGTCGGCCCACCACTGCTTGAGCTGCCAGCGGCGCGGCTCGTTGGCCACCGCCTGGTAGCCGGGCCCGCCGTAGACGTCCAGCAGGACGGGCAGCCGCCGGCCGGGCACGTGGTCGCGCGGGTACACCACCGCGGTGGGCAGGGCGCGTTCGGTGACCCGGGCCAGCCGCGGCTCGACCCGGTACGGCAGTGTGGCGGCGAGGTCGGTGAGTTCGCGTTCGCCGCCGGCGTGGCGGACGGTGCGGCGGACGCCGTCCGGTCCGGCGGAGGTGAGCAGTAGGGTGTCGCCGGCGGCGAGTGCGGTGTGCAGGCCGGGGCCGGAGCTGAGCCGCTCGGCCGGGCCGCCGTCCGGGTCGACCAGGTGGACGTGCTGGTCGAACGGGTCGCCCTCGCCGGTCTCGCAGAGCAGCCGGCCGTGCAGCCGCCCGACCACCCGGCGGATCTGCAGCCCGGTGGTGTCCAGCGGCTTGCCGTCCAGGGCCAGGCCGCGGGCCCCGGGGGTGTCGTGGACGGTGAGCAGCCGGCCGTCGTCCAGCCGGGCCGGCGTGCCGGGCAGGTCGTCCACCCAGAACTCGTCGCTGGTGCGCGAGAGTTCGGTGGTCGTGCCGGTGGCCGGGTCGGCGGAGAGCAGCAGCACGTGCTGCTGGAGCCGGTCGGCGACGGTGAGCAGCACCTCCTCCGGACCCGCCCACTCGGCGGCGCAGAGGTAGGGGAACTCCGCGGCGTCCCAGCGGAGCCGGACCCTGCCGCCGTCGAGGCCGAGGACCCAGAGCTGGACGTCCGCGTTGGGCCCGCCGGCCTGCGGGTAGGCGAAGTCCTCGGGCTGCTCGTCCGGGCGGGCCGGGTCGGCGAAGTAGCGGCGGGGCAGGGCGGACTCGTCCACCCGGGCGGCCAGCAGCGCGCCACCGTCGGGGCGCCACCAGTGGCCGCGCGAGCGGCCCAGCTCCTCGGCGGCGGCGAACTCGGCGACGCCCCAGCGGGCGCCGTCGGCGGGGCTGAGCGGCTCGGTGCCGGGGGTGACGTACAGGGCGTCGTCGGCGACGTAGGCGATCCGTGCCCCGGTGGCGTCCGGGCGGGGGTCGAAGGCGGGCCCGGCGACCGGGAGTTCGGTGCAGGTGCCGGCGGCGGTGTCGGCGCGGAAGAGCCGTCCGTCGAGGGTGAAGGCGGCGACTCCGAGGTCGGCGGTGGCCGCGTAGGAGCCGATGCCGGCGGCGGTCAGCCGGATCCGCTCGCGCAGCCGGCGCTCGGTGTCGGGGAGGGCGGCCGGGTCGCCGGTGCGGCCGTGGACGAGGGCGCCGGGGTCGGCGACGAGCCGCTCCTCGCCGGTGGCCAGGTCGAGCAGGTGGAGCCGGTCGACCTGGTCCTCGGGGCCGGTGGAGCGGAGCAGCAGCATCCGGGTACCGTCCTGGCCGAGGACGGTCGCACGCGGAGCGCCGAAGCCGAAGCGGCCGGTACGGGCGCTGAGGGAGAGGTAGGGGTCGGTGATGGTCACGGCCCCGATGTTCGCCGCGCGGCGCCACCCGGACCAGTAGTACGACATGTGAAATGTCACACACCACTACGCTAGGATCATCCTCATGGAGGCGAAGTGATCGACGACCTGCGGACCGACGGACCGCCGGCGCCGCTGCCCGGCACCGACGGCCTGTTCACCCTGGACCCGGCGGTGGTCCACCTCAACCACGGCTCGTACGGCACCGTGCCCGTCCCGGTGCAGCGGGTGCAGGAACGGCTCCGGGCGGAGCAGGAGCGGGACCCGGACGGCTTCTTCGCCGGCCTGCCCGGGCGGGTCGCCGCCGCCCGCACCCGGCTGGCCGCCGAGCTGGGCACCGGCCCGGACCGGCTCGCCCTGGTCGCCAACGTCACCGAGGCGGTCGCGGTCGCCCTGGACAGCGTCCCGCTCGCGCCCGGCGACCGGGTCCTGGTGACCGACCACGGGTACGGCGCCGTCACCGAGGCCGTCCGGCGGCGCGCCGCGGAGGCCGGCGCCGAGGTGTGCACCGTCCGCCTGCCGCTGGACGCCCCGGACGAGGACGCCGTCCGGGACGCCGTCCTCGCCGGCTGCGACGGCCGGACGGTGCTCGCCGTCCTCGACCAGCTCAGCTCGCCCACCGCCCGCCGGATCGCCGGGCCGGCCCTGCTCGCCGCCCTGCGCGGGCGCGGGGTGACGACGGTGGTGGACGGGGCTCACGCCCCGGGCATGCTGGCCGCACCGGTCGAGCCGGACGCCGACTTCTGGTTCGGCAACCTGCACAAGTGGGCCTTCGCGCCGCGGGCCACCGGCGTGCTCGCCGTCCGCCCGGAGTGGTCCGGAAGGGTCCGCCCGCTGGCCCTCTCCTGGGAGCACCACCGCGGCTTCCCGGCCAGCGTGGAGTGGCGCGGCACGTACGACTACACGCCCTGGCTGGCCGCCCCGGCCGGGTTCGACCTGCTGCACGGCCTGGGTGCCGACCGGGTGCGCCGGCACAACGAACGGCTGGCCGCGCACGGCCAGGCCGTCCTGGCCGGGCGTCTCGGCCTGGAGCCGCTGCCCGCCACCCCGGGCGTCGCGATGCGGGCACTGCGGCTGCCCGCCGGCCACGGCGAGGCCGACGAGGCGGCCGTGGCGCTGATGGCGGAGCTGTGGCGGCGGCACGCCATCCGCACGGTGGTGCGCCCCTGGCCGGGCGGCGGGGTGCTGCGGGTGAGCGCGCAGCTGTACAACCGGGCGCACGAGTACGAGCGGCTGGCGGACGGGCTGGCCGGGCTGCTGGCGGGGCGTTAGGGGCTGTCCGTCAGAGGCCCTGGTCGGGGCCGTCCGCGCGCAGCTCCGCGAGCAGCACGTTCCGGTCGTCGATCAGCCCGGTGAGGATCCGCCGGGCGGTCCGGAGCAGGTCCGCGACCTCGGCGCCGGCCAGGGCGTACACCACCGTGCTGCCCTCGCGGCTGGCGGTGACGATGCCCGACCGGCGCAGGACGGCGAGCTGCTGGGAGAGGCTGGACGGTTCGATCTCCAGATCGGCCAGCAGCTCCCGTACGGGTGTCGGTCCGGCCTGGAGCAGTTCCAGGACCCGGATCCGGACGGGGTGGCCGAGCATCCGGAAGAACTCGGCCTTGGCCTGGTAGAGCGCGACCCCCACGGCATTCCCTCCTTCGGTGCCCGCTGCGTTCAGATCTCCAGCCCGACCTCGATCCGCTTGAGGTGGTGGCGGGCCATCGCGAGGTTGGAGCGGGTGCGGTTGAGCGCGAGGAAGAGGAAGAGCCCGCGGCCGTTCGGCATGGTGAGCGGCCGCAGCAGGTGGTACTGGCTGGTCAGGGTGACCAGGATGTCCTCGATCTCGTTGTCCTGCAGGTTGAGCAGATCCATGGCCCGCATCTTGGCGCGGACCACGTCGGTGTTGCCGGCGGCGGCGACGTTGAGGTCCAGCCCGCCGCCGTCGCCGAGGGAGCCGAGGGCCATGCCGCTGCCGTAGTCGACCAGGGCGACGCCGATCGCGCCCTCGATCGCCATGGCCTCCTTGAGCGAGGTCTCCAGGTTCGCCATCGTCTTCTCCTCCTGTAGCCGGGGGACTCCCGTGCGTGGTGGCTGTGGGACCGAATGTAGGGAGCCGGGCGCAGGTTCACCGGGGATGACCGGAGACGTTCGAATCAGGGCGGAGAACGATCGTTTCGCGACCATTCGGCGTCTGCTTGAAGACATTTGCAACTATGGATGTGAGAGAGAACTGATCCGGGGTCCCGAAAAACGGTGCTATCGATGTCAGTCCTCCCGGGTAACCTCTCGCTGAGATGCGAGATCACACCAACCACACCCGGACGGCGATGAACACCCCTCTGCCCGAGCCTTCCGAAGACCGGGAGCCCAGCCCCGCCGAGGCGTACGCGGCCTTCCGCCGCCGGGCCAAGGAGCAGGCCACCGCCCTGTACGGCTTCCAGCAGCTGTACGACTTCGAGCTGGACGACTTCCAGGTCGAGGCCTGCCGGGCCCTGGAGGAGGGCTCGGGCGTCCTGGTCGCGGCGCCCACCGGCTCCGGCAAGACCATCGTCGGCGAGTTCGCCGTGCACCTCGCCCTCCAGGGCGGGCGCAAGTGCTTCTACACCACACCGATCAAGGCCCTGTCGAACCAGAAGTACGGCGACCTGGTCAAGCGCTACGGCGCCGCCAAGGTCGGCCTGCTGACCGGCGACAACTCGGTCAACGGCGACGCCCCCGTGGTCGTGATGACCACCGAGGTGCTGCGCAACATGCTCTACGCGGGCTCCAGCACGCTGGACGGCCTCGGCTACGTGGTCATGGACGAGGTGCACTACCTCGCCGACCGGTTCCGCGGCGCCGTCTGGGAGGAGGTCATCATCCACCTCCCGGAGTCCGTCACCCTGGTCTCGCTCTCGGCCACCGTCTCCAACGCCGAGGAGTTCGGCGACTGGCTGGACACCGTGCGCGGCGGCACCAAGGTGATCGTCTCCGAGACCAGGCCCGTGCCGCTCTGGCAGCACGTGATGGCCGGCAACCGGATGTACGACCTGTTCGCCAACCCCGACCGCGACGGCCGGCCCAAGGACGCCCCGCGCAACCCGGCCAAGGCGGTCAACCCCGAGCTCGTCCGGCTCGCCCGCTCCGAGCTGGACCGCAACCCGCGCGACCGGTTCGGCCGAGGCCGCGGCCGCTCCATGCCCAACGGCCGCCCCGGCCGGGTCTGGACGCCGGGCCGGGTCGACGTCATCGACCGCCTCGACGCCGAGGGCCTGCTGCCCGCGATCACCTTCATCTTCAGCCGGGCCGGCTGCGAGGCCGCCGTCCAGCAGTGCCTCTCCTCCGGCCTGCGGCTCAACAAGGAGGAGGACCGGGCCAGGGTCCGCACCATCGTCGAGGAGCGCTGCGCCGACATCCCCGACGAGGACCTGCACGTCCTCGGCTACTTCGAGTGGCTGGACGGGCTGGAGCGCGGCATCGCCGCCCACCACGCCGGAATGCTGCCCCGGTTCAAGGAGGTGGTCGAGGAGCTCTTCGTGAAGGGCCTGGTCAAGGCCGTCTTCGCGACCGAGACCCTGGCGCTCGGCATCAACATGCCCGCCCGCTCGGTGGTCATGGAGAAGCTGGTCAAGTGGAACGGCGAGACCCACGCCGACATCACCCCCGGCGAGTACACCCAGCTCACCGGCCGGGCCGGGCGGCGCGGCATCGACGTCGAGGGCCACGCCGTGGTGCTCTGGCAGCGCGGCCTCGACCCGGAGGCGCTGGCCGGCCTGGCCGGCACCCGCACCTACCCGCTGAAGTCCTCCTTCCGGCCGTCCTACAACATGGCCGTCAACCTGGTCTCCCAGTTCGGCCGGCACCGCTCCCGCGAACTGCTGGAGACGTCGTTCGCGCAGTTCCAGGCGGACCGCTCGGTGGTCGGCATCGCCCGCCAGGTCCAGCGCAACGAGGAGGGGCTGGAGGGCTACCGCGCGTCGATGACCTGCCACCTCGGCGACTTCGACGAGTACATGGACCTGCGGCGGCAGCTCAAGGACCGCGAGAACGACCTCGCCCGCGAAGGCACCAGCCAGCGCCGCGCCGCCGCCGTCGAGTCCATCGAGCAGCTCAAGCCGGGCGACGTCATCCACGTCCCGACCGGCAAGTTCGCCGGCCTCGCGCTCGTCCTCGACCCGGGCCTGCCGCCGGTCAGCCGCAACGGGCGCAACGGCGGCCGCCACCCGGACTACCAGGACGGCCCGCGCCCGGTCGTGCTCACCGCCGAGCGGCAGGTCAAGCGGCTCGCGATGATCGACTTCCCGCACCCGGTCGCCGCCGTCGAGCGGCTGCGGATCCCCAAGTCCTTCAACCCGCGCAGCCCGCAGTCCCGGCGCGACCTCGCCTCCGCGCTGCGCACCAAGGCCGGCCACCTGGAGCCCGAGCGGTTCCGCCGCGGCCGCGCGGCCGCCGCCGACGACCCCGAGATCACCCGGCTGCGCGCCGCGCTGCGCCAGCACCCGTGCCACGGCTGCGACGAGCGCGAGGACCACGCCCGCTGGGCCGAGCGCTACCACCGGCTGCACCGCGACACCGAACAGCTGGAGCGCCGGATGCGCTCCCGCACCCACACCATCGCCCGCACCTTCGACCGGGTCTGCGGCCTGCTCACCGACCTCGGCTACCTGCAGGGCGACACCGTCACCGAGGACGGCCGGCGGCTCGGCCGGCTCTACGGCGAGCTCGACCTGCTCGCCTCCGAGTGCATCCGCGAGGGCGTCTGGAACGGCCTGGCCGCCGCCGAGCTGGCCGCCTGCGCCTCGGCGCTGGTCTACGAGGCCCGCCAGTCCGACGACGCCGCCGCCCCCCGGGTGCCCGAGGGCAAGGCCAAGGAGGCGCTCGGCCAGATGGTCCGGATCTGGGGCCACCTGGACGCCCTGGAGGAGCAGCACCGGATCAACACGGCCGAGGGCGTCGGCCAGCGCGAGCCCGACCTCGGCTTCGCCTGGGCCGCCTACCGCTGGGCGCTCGGCCACAACCTGGACCAGGTGCTGCGCGACGCCGACATGCCGGCCGGCGACTTCGTCCGCTGGACGAAGCAGCTGATCGACGTGCTCGGCCAGATCCAGGACGCCGCCGGCGGGGACGCCGAGCTGCGTAAGACCGCCCGCAAGGCGGTGGACGGCATGCGCCGCGGCATCATCGCCTACTCCTCGGTGGGCTAGCCGCAGCGGCAGGAGGGCCCGCCCGGGATCGTCCCGGGCGGGCCCTCCCGCGTCCGCCGGGCCGCCCCCGACGTGCCCGGGGCCGGCCGGATCAGCCGGTCAGGACGGACAGCAGGCGGTCCAGGGAGGTGCCGAGGCCCCAGCGGGCGGAGAGCTCCTCCAGGGTCATCGGGTCCAGCGGCTCGTGCGGCAGCGACGGGTCGAAGTCCGGCAGCGGGGCGTCAGCGGCGACCCGGACCACCGTCGGGGCGACGTCCAGGTAGGCCGAGCCCTCGACGAGGTTGCGCCGGCGGGCCGGGGTGAGCTTCGAGCCGATGTCGAGGGCGGCGGCCCGGATGCCCGCGAGGTCGCCGTACTCGTGGATCAGCTGGGCGGCGGTCTTCTCGCCGATGCCCTTGACGCCGGGCAGGCCGTCGCTCGGGTCCCCGCGCAGGGCGGCCATGTCGGCGTACTGGGCGCCGCGCACGCCGTACTTCTCCAGCAGCAGTGCGTCGTCGGTGACCTGGAGGTTGCCCATGCCCTTGACGGGGTAGAGCACGGTGATCCGCCGGGCGTCGTCGACCAGCTGGAAGAGGTCGCGGTCGCCGGTGACGATCTGCACCGGGCCCTCCGCCCGGGCGGTCAGGGTGCCGATCACGTCGTCCGCCTCGTAGCCGGGGGAGCCGACCCGGGCGATGCCGAGGGCGTCGAGCACCTGCTCGATCACCGGCACCTGCGGGGCGAGCGTGTCGGGCACCTCCTCCTCGCCGTCCTCGGCCGCCTCGGCGACCCGGTGCGTCTTGTAGGAGGGGACGAGGTCCACCCGCCACTGCGGGCGCCAGTCGGCGTCCATGCAGGCGACCAACTGGTCGGGCCGGTGGTCCTGGACCAGCCGGGCGATGAAGTCCAGCAGGCCCCGGACGGCGTTGACCGGCTCGCCCTGCGGGGAACGCAGGGAGTCCGGCACGCCGAAGTAGGCCCGGAAGTACAGGCTGGCGGAGTCGAGCAGCATCAGTCGCGGTGCGGTCACGCGTCAGATCATGCCGCACCGCGCCGACGGACACCCGGTTCTCAGTGTTCGTGCGGTCCGGCGCGGTGGACCGGGCCGTGCGCGTCGGCACAGTGGTCGGGGACCGGCTCGCCCGGGGTGGTGATCTGGAGCAGCGCGCCCGCCTCGTCCTCGCCGACGTGGTCGACCTGGAGCGTGCTGTGGGTGATCCCGTACTCGCCCGCCAGCCGGCGCTGCAGCGCGCGGCGGACGGCGTGGCAGTCGCCGCCCGGGGTGACCAGGATGTGCGCCGAGAGGGCCGGCTGGTTGGAGGTGATCTCCCAGATGTGCAGGTCGTGGATCTCCTCGACCAGCGGCTGGGCCACCAGCCGGTCGGCCACCGCGTCCGGGTCGATGCCGGCCGGCGCGGCCTCCAGGAAGATCCGCCCGGAGTCGCGGACCAGGCCGATGCCGGCCTTCAGCATCAGCGCCACCACGATCAGCGAGGCGATCGCGTCGGCCTGGGTCAAGCCGGTGGTCAGCATGACCACACCGGCGACGGCGGTGGCGATGAAGGCGTACAGGTCGGTGAGCACGTGCTGGAAGGCGCCCTCGACGTTGAGCGAGGAGCGGTTGGCCTTGGACATGCACCAGGCGGCGGCCAGGTTGACCACGATCCCGGCCAGGGCGGTGACCAGCACCAGGGAGCCGGTCACGTCGGGCGGCTCGATCAGCCGGGTGACCGACTCGTAGCCGAGCCAGGCCGACAGCACCAGCAGGGTGACGCCGTTGGCCTGGGCGGAGAGGATCTCGGCCCGCTTCAGCCCGTACGTGTACCCGCCGCGGGCCGGGCGGGCGGCCAGCCGCATCGCCACCAGCGCGAGCACGATCGAGGCGGCGTCGGTGAGCATGTGCGCGGCGTCGGAGATCAGGGCCAGCGACTGGGCGGCGAAGCCGACCACGACCTCGCCGGCCATGAACAGCACGATCAGGGCGAGTGCGCTCAGCAGCCAGCGGCGGTCGGCGTCGGCGGCGACGCCGTGCGAGTGCCCGCCGTGCCCTCCACCATGACCATGACCGTGGCCGTGACCGCCGCGGCCACCGCTCCGGGGGGCGTGCCCGTGGTCATGCGCATGATCATCATGGGAATGCTCGTGCCCGGCCATCGAAGTCCTCTCCTGGACGCACGGGGATAGCGGAAGGGGGTGCAACTGCCCTGCACCCGAAGTGAACCTCACATCGAACGAAGATCCAAAGGCTGCACTGGAGACCGTTGTCATTGCCGCGCCGTAACCCCCGTCCGGTATCGTCGCGCCGCCACCGAGCGGGGGCCGAGTCGCGGCTGAGCAGGGGAGACGCAGCATGGAACGGGCCAAACGGGTCGGTCTCGGGACGATCGCCCGGGAGTGGGGCCGGATCGGCGTGCTCGGCTTCGGCGGGCCGCCCGCGCACATCCTGCTGCTGCGCCGGCTCTGCGTGGAGCAGCGCAAGTGGCTGGGCCCGGACGAGTTCGAGGACGGGATCGCCGCCACCAACCTGCTGCCCGGCCCGGCGTCCACCCAGCTCGCCATCCTCACCGCCTGGCGGCTGCGCGGCACGCCCGGCGCGCTGGTCGGCGGCGCCTGCTTCATCGCCCCGGGGCTGGTGCTGATCCTCGCCCTCTCGGTGCTCTTCCTGGCCGGCGACCCGCCGCTCTGGGTGCTCGGCGCGGCGGCCGGCGCCGGTGCGGCCGTCCCGGCGGTCGCGGTGCAGGCCGCCACCTCGCTGGTCCCGGCCAGCTTCACCCGGACGGGCCGGGAGCGGGCTGCCCGGGCCCGCTGGGCCGGGTATGCGCTGGCGGGTGCGGCCGCCGCGGTCCTCACCGGCCCCTGGCTGGTGCTGGTGCTGATCGCCTCCGGGCTGACCGAGATCGCCGTTCGGGCCCGCGGACGGAGCCGTGGGCGGCCCGCCGTGCTGCCGTGGGCCGTCGCCCTTCCCGCCCTGCCCGCGGTCGGCGGGCTCGGTGCACTGGCCTGGGTGGCGTTCAAGGTGGGCGCGCTCTCCTACGGCGGCGGCTTCGTGATCATCCCGCTGATGCAGGGCGACGCGGTCCACCGGTACCACTGGATGACGGACGGACAGTTCCTCAACGCCGTCGCCCTCGGCCAGGTCACCCCCGGCCCGGTGGTGCACACCGTCGCCGTGGTCGGCTACGCGGCCGCCGGGATCGGCGGCGGGCTGCTGGCGGCGGCGGTCGCCTTCGCGCCGTCCTTCCTGTTCGTGCTCCTCGGCGGCCGGCACTTCGACCGGCTCCGGGCGGACCGGCGGGTGCAGGACTTCCTCACCGGTGCCGGGCCGGCCGTGATCGGCGCCATCGCGGGCTCGGCCGTCCCGCTGGCCGCCGCGCTCGGGCACGGCTGGCAGTGGGGGGTGCTGGCGGCCGCCCTGCTCTGGCTGGTCGCCGCCCGCCGGGGCGTGGTGGCCGCCCTGCTCGCGGCGGGCGTCGCCGGCGTGCTCGCCGCGGCGGCCGGCCTGCCGGTGGCCTGAGGCGTGTCTGACAATTCCCGCCGGGCGCGCGACGCCGTGGCACGCACGCCCCCAGCCTTCGGCCGGGAGGTACCCCCACGCCGCGTTGTCGTCGGTCGCCGATGGCCCCCAGCCTTCGGCCGGGAGGTGCCCCCACCGCATGGACTTCCTCCTCCGCCTTGCGATGCACGCACCCCGACGCCGCGCGCTGATCCGACGCGAATTGTCAGACACGCCTGAGGCGGGGCCGGACGGTCCTCCTTCGGCGGCCCGCTCGGCAGGGGCCGGCCCCGGGACGGACGCCCCGGGGCCGGCCGGTCGTCGGGCGGCTGCGGCTCAGCCGAGCACGGCCGCCTCCACCGCCTCCAGCGGCACCGTCCGGGCCGCCGTCGCCGCCCGGACGAGGGCCTGCATCACCCGCAGGTCCTCGCCCTGTTCGGGGTGCCACTGCACGCCCAGCGTGAAGCCGGGCCCCTCCACCGCCTCGATCGTGCCGTCCGGCGCGTGCGCGCTCACCCGCAGGCCGTCGCCGAGCCGGTCCACCGCCTGGTGGTGGAAGGTCGGCACGACCAGCTCGCTCTCCGGCAGCAGCCCGCCGAGCAGCGTCCCGGGCACCGGCCGCACCGGGTGCTCGCCGTACCTGCCGGGCGTGCCGCCGTGCACGTCCGGGCTGACCACGTCCGGCAGGTGCTGCACGAGCGTCCCGCCGCAGACGACGTTCAGCACCTGCATGCCCCGGCAGATCCCCAGCAGCGGCATGCCCGCCGCCAGTGCCGCCCGGATCAGCGCCGACTCCCAGACGTCCCGCTCCGGCGAGTCCACGTCCGTCCGCGGGTGCCGCGGCTGCCCGTAGTACGCCGGGTCGAGGTCCGGCCCGCCCGCGATGACCAGCGCGTCCAGCCGGGCGACCACCTCCGGCGCGCGTTCCGGGGCGTCCGGCGGCAGCAGCACCACGATCCCGCCCGAATTCCGCACGTAGGCGGTGTACCGGTCCGGCACGAGGGCCACCGGCCGGTCCCGCCAGTCACTCCAACTCGCGTCCACCAGATAGGTGCTGACGCCGATGAAAGGCCTGCGATTCATGGCGGGCATTCTCCACCCGCACCACCCGGTACCCCGTCAATCACGGCTCTCGGCGCGCCACACCCGCCCGCCCTCTTCCGCGCTGTCACCGGCAGGCCTTACGGTTCGCTGTGACCGATTGATCTCGCTGCGTGATCGAGGAGGTTCCGCCATGCCCGGCGCCATGCCCGGTAACACCGCCGCGGGCGCGCCCAGGCGCGCGCCGCTCACCCTGCACGAGCTGCGCACCCTGGTCGACGCCGGCGAGATCCACACCGTCGCGCTCGCCTTCACCGACATGCAGGGCCGGCTGCAGGGCAAGCGCTTCGCCGCGCGGTACTTCCTCGACGAGGTCGCCGAGCACGGCGCCGAGGCCTGCGACTACCTGCTCGCCGTCGACATCGACCTCAACACCGTCGACGGCTACGCGCTGTCCTCCTGGGAGACGGGCTACGGGGACTTCGCCATGCGCCCGGACCTCGCCACCCTCCGGCTCACCCCCTGGCAGCCCGGCACCGCCCAGGTCACCGCCGACCTGGCCCGGCACGGCGGCCACCCGGTCGAGGCCGCACCGCGGCAGCTGCTGCGCCGCCAGATCGAGCGGCTCGCCGAGTACGGGCTGGCCGCCGACATCGGCACCGAGCTGGAGTTCCTGCTCTTCCGCGACAGCTACGAACAGGCCTGGCTCGGCGGCTACCGCGGCCTGACGCCGGCCAACCAGTACAACGTCGACTACTCGATGCTCGGCACCGCCCGGGTCGAGCCGCTGCTCTCCCGGATCCGGGTCGAGATGGCCGGCGCCGGTCTGATCGTGGAGTCCGCCAAGGGCGAGGCCAACCTCGGCCAGCACGAGATCGCCTTCCGCTACGCCGACGCGCTCACCACCTGCGACCAGCACAGCGTCTACAAGACCGGGGCCAAGGAGATCGCCGCCCAGCAGGGGTGTGCGCTCACCTTCATGGCCAAGTACAACGAGCGCGAGGGCAACAGCTGCCACATCCACCTGTCGCTGCGCGACCTGCACGACCCGGACGCTCCGGCGGGCTGCCCCGGCGCCCCCGTCTTCGCCGACCGCGACGGGCGGATGACCGACACCATGCGGCACTTCCTCGCCGGGCAGCTCGTCGCGCTGCGCGAGTTCAGCCTGCTCTACGCGCCCAACATCAACTCCTACAAGCGCTACCGCCCCGGCTCCTTCGCCCCGACCGCCGTCGCCTGGGGCCGGGACAACCGCACCTGCGCGTACCGGGTGGTCGGCCGCGGCCCGGGCCTGCGGATGGAGAACCGGGTGCCCGGCGGCGACGTCAACCCGTACCTCGCGGTGGCCGGCATGATCGCGGCCGGTCTGCACGGCCTGGAGGAGAAGCTCGACCTGCCCGCGCCCTGCCTCGGCAACGCCTACGCCGTCGACGAGTACGCCCGGGTGCCCGGCTCGCTGCGCGAGGCCGCCGACCTCTGGGCGGAGAGCGAGCTGGCCCGCGCCGCCTTCGGCGCCGACGTGGTCGAGCACTACCTGCACATGGCCCGGGTGGAGCAGTCCGCCTACGACAGCGCCGTCACCGACTGGGAGCGCTACCGCTCCTTCGAGCGGATGTGAGCGCGGGTGAGCGGAGCCGGGCGGTGCGGGTGCGGAGCCGGGCGGTGCGGGTGCGGCGCCGGGCGGCGCCGGTGCGGTGGTGAGCGGTGCGGGTGCGCACCGGAGGCCCGCGGGGAACGTCCCCGTCCCGGAGCAGGAGAGCGAGGAGCGGCATGACCGAGAAGGCCCCCAAGCCCGGGCAGGACGCCCCGGTCTGCCGCCGCCTGGCCGGCCGCGTCGCGGTGGTCACCGGCGCGGGCAGCGGCATCGGCCGGGCCGCCGCGCACCGGCTCGCGGCCGAGGGCGCGAAGGTGGTCTGCGCCGACCTCGACGAGGCGTCCGGCACGGCAGCCGCCAAGGAGGCCGGCGGCCTCTTCGTGCACACCGACGTCACCGACCCGTACATGGTCGAGGCGCTCTTCGACGAGGCGTACGAGACGTACGGCAGTGTGGACGTCGCCTTCAACAACGCGGGCGTCTCGCCGTCGGAGGACGGCTCCATCCTGACCACCGGGCCGGAGGCCTGGCGGCGCGTCCAGGAGGCCGACCTGACCTCCGTCTACCTCTGCTGCAAGGCGGCCCTGCCGTACATGCGGCGGCACGGGCGCGGCTCGATCATCAACACCGCCGGCTTCGCGGCCCGGATGGGCTCGGCCACCTCGCAGATCTCCCGCACGGCCGCCATGGGCGGCGTCGTGTCGATGTCCCGCGAACTGGGCGTGCAGTTCGCCCGCGAGGGCATCCGGGTCAACGCGCTCTCGCCCGGGCCGGTGGACACGCCGCTGCTGCGCGAGCTGTTCGCGGCGGACCCGGAGCAGGCGGCCCGGCGGCTGGTGCACATCCCGCTCGGCCGGTTCGCCCGGCCCGAGGAGATCGCCGCCGCGGTCGCCTTCCTCGCCAGCGACGACTCCTCCTTCATCACGGCGAGCGAGTTCCTGGTCGACGGCGGCATCTCCGGCGCCTACGTGCCACCGCAGTAGCGGCCGCGGCAGGGCCGCCACCGGGGCCGGGCGGCCGGGCGGCGGGGGCCGTTCCCGCGTTCTCACCGTAATCTCATGGAAAATGCCGGGAATTGGGCACCGCGCTGATATCCCGTTTATCCGGATGCCTTTAGATTCTCTGTCGTGAGTGAGCAGATTCCCGCCGGGTGGTACCCGGACCCGAAGGACACCGGCGAGCCGAGGCCGCAGCGCTGGTGGGACGGCAAGGGCTGGACGGCCAGCACCCGGCCCGCGCCCTCGGACGCCCCGCCGCCGGAGCAGCCGGAGCAGGAGCGGCCGGCACAGGCGGAGCAGCCGGAGCAGCCGGAGCAGCCGGAGCAGCCGGCGGCCGCGGCTGCGGGGCCGGACGCGACCGCCGAGACCCGGGTGCTGGAGGGGGAGGTGCTGGGCAGCGGGCCGGCGGTCCGCTACCCCGAGCCGCCTCCCTTCGACGCCGCCTACGGCGCCCCGGTGCCGCCGCCCGCGAAGCCGCGGCGCAGGCCGTCCAAGCTGGTGCTCGTGACCGCGGTGGCGGCGCTGCTCGGGCTGGCCGTCGGGTCCGGTGTCACCTACCTGGCGATGGACGACCACGGGGAGAAGCGGGTTTCGCACCGCAACGCCCGGCCGGCCCCGCCGGACGACGACCGCTGGGGCGGCCTGCCCGATCTCGGCGGCCCGTTCGGCGGCCCGGACGGCAACGGCGGTGGCAATGGCGGCGGTAACGGCAGCGGCGGCGGGAACGGCAAGGGCGACGGGAACGGCGGCGGCAACGGCAAGGGGTCCGGCAAGGGCACCGGCACCGCCGCCGACCTGGTGAACCGGATCACCCTGCCCGTCCCGGCCGGCTGGGAGGGCGGCACCACCAAGGACGGCTTCGCCGCGCTCAGCGTGGGCTCGTACACCTGCGAGGGCGGCGGCACCTGCTCGCTCGGCGGCGCCAACAGCGGCCGGATCAGCGGTGGCACCGACGTCCAGGCGGCGGCCAAGGCCGACATCGAGAAGGCGGCCAAGGAGTCGTACAACGACCTCAACTCCCACGAGGAGCTGAAGTCGGAGGCGGTCAAGGTCGACGGCCGGGACGGCTACCTAGTCCGCTGGAAGGTCGACGCGGTGAAGGGCAACGACGGCTACGTGGAGACCGTGGTCTTCCCGTCCGCCGACGGCAAGTCGCTGGTCTCCGTCCACCTGGGCTTCGACATCGCCGACAAGGCGCCGGACCTCGGCGTGATGGACAAGATCGTCCAGGGCATCGGCGACTTCACCGGCAAGGTTCCGGGCTTCCCCGGCGGCGCCGACGGCGGACCGGGCACCACCTGACCGCACCCCTGCGCTCACGGCCGGCGGCGGCCCGCCCGGAACCTCC